>CANRKI010000012.1 GCA_947631175.1 uncultured Flavobacterium sp. | reverse complement strand
TAAAGTTGGTATTCGCTGTCGCTACGTTCATTCGGATATTGATACGTTAGAACGCGTAGAAATTATGCAAGATTTACGTAAAGGCTTTTTTGATGTTTTAATTGGTGTCAATCTTTTACGTGAAGGTTTGGATTTACCCGAAGTGTCTTTAGTTGCTATTTTAGATGCGGATAAAGAAGGTTTTTTACGTAGTGCACGTTCCTTAACACAAACAGTTGGTCGTGCGGCTCGTAATGTTAATGGTAAAGCTATTATGTATGCCGATAAAATTACAGATAGTATGCAAAAAACCATTGACGAGACCAATTATCGCAGAGAAAAACAAATGCGATTTAACCAAGCGCATGGTTTAAAACCGCAAGCGCTAAACAAGGCTATTGTGGATAATACTTTAGGAAAATCGGAGTCAACAAAAGATAAAGAACGTAATGTATATGAAAAAAATCTTTACGACATTGCTGCTGAACCTGATGCCGAATATTTATCAAACCAAGATTTAGATAAGGTTTTAAAGCAAAAGAAAAAAGCTATGGAAAAAGCTGCTAAAGATTTAGATTTTATGCAAGCAGCTAAAATCAGAGACGAGATAAAATCTATTCAAGATAAAATCAATAAAAACAAATAAATTCACTTTTAAAATCTTCATAAAAAGCTTCTTTTTTTACAAAAAAAAGAAGCTTTTGTGTTTATATCCGAATCATTAATTAAATTGGTTGTTTTTTAACTTATTACTACTAAAAATGAAAGTACTTTATATAAAAAATATGGTGTGTAGTCGATGTATAATGGTCGTCGATAATGAATTGAATAAATTGGGAGTACAAGCCGAACAAATTAAACTTGGTGAGGCTACTTTTAAAGAAGAATTGCAACCAGAAGAAGTTATAAAAATTCATTCCGCTTTAATTTCTTTGGGGTTTAATTTAATAGATGACAAAAAAAGTCGTTTAATTGAACAGATAAAAAATATAATTATTGATGTTGTTCATTATAATAACGAGGAGTTAAAATCAAATCTTTCAACAATTTTAAACAAGCAACTACACCACGATTATAATTATTTATCCAATCTTTTTTCGGAAGTTGAAGGTCTCACAATTGAGAAATATTTTATCACCCAAAAAATAGAAAAAGTAAAAGAATTATTGGTTTATGATGAATTAACCTTGAGTGAAATTGCTCATCAATTAAATTATTCTAGCGTGGCTTATTTAAGCAATCAGTTTAAAAAAATTACAGGATTAACTCCAAGTCATTTTAAACGAATTAAAGAGAACAAACGCAAATCGCTAGACGAGCTATAAACGTAAATCTTACAAATCTATTCTAAAATTATGTAACAAGTTGTATCATTTATATTCAGAAATTTGTCTTAACAATTAAAGAAGTAAATTATGGCAAACAACTCCCAACATACAATCAAACAAGCATTTCCTGTTTTGGGAATGAGTTGTGCTTCTTGTGCTAGTAGTGCACAATCCGTTGTTCAAACCTTAAAAGGTGTATCTCATGCCGAAGTTAATTTTGCTACTGGGTTTCTTACTGTTGAATATCAAAACAATGAAACAGATATTTTATCAATACAAAAAGCAATACAAAATGCGGGATATGATTTATTGATCGAAGAAGAATCCAAACAACAAGAAACCTTACAAACCTTACACGAAAATCAGTATAAAACATTAAAAACAAAAACCATTTGGGCGGTTATATTCTCGTTTCCTGTAATGGTAATCGGAATGTTTTTTATGGATATGCCTTATGCCAACCAAATTATGTGGGCCTTATCTACGCCGGTAGTCATTTGGTTGGGACGCGATTTTTTTAGTAACGCGTACAAGCAACTTCAACATCGCTCGGCTAATATGGATACCTTGGTTGCATTAAGTACTGGTATTGCTTATTCTTTTAGCGTGTTCAATATGTTATTTCCCGAATTTTGGCACCGTCGTGGTTTACATGCTCATGTGTATTTTGAAGCAGCAGCTGTTATTATTGCTTTTATCCTTTTAGGTCGTTTACTAGAAGAAAAAGCAAAAGGAAACACATCTGCAGCCATAAAAAAATTAATGGGTTTGCAACCTAAAACCGTAATTGTAATCCAAAATGACGGAACCGAGCAAGAAATTAATATTGAAAATGTAAATGTAGACGATATTATTTTGGTAAAACCTGGAGATAAAATTGCCGTAGACGGAATATTGCACAGCGGAAGTTCGTACGTAGACGAAAGTATGTTAAGTGGTGAACCAGTTGCTGTTTTAAAAAAAGAAAAAGACACAGTGTTTGCAGGAACAATAAACCAAAAAGGTAGTTTTCAATTCCGAGCAACTAAAGTAGGTAAAGAAACTGTTTTAGCGCAAATCATTAAAATGGTACAAGATGCACAAGGCAGCAAAGCTCCTGTACAAAAATTAGTAGATAAAATTGCTAAAATATTTGTTCCAACTGTTATTGTAATTTCAATAATAACCTTTATTATTTGGGCCATATTTGGCGGAGAAAACAATTTAATCCATGGTTTATTAGCTGCCATTACTGTTTTAGTTATTGCGTGTCCGTGCGCACTTGGTTTAGCAACTCCTACAGCAATTATGGTTGGAGTTGGAAAAGGTGCTGAAAATGGAATCTTAATTAAAGATGCCGAAAGTTTAGAATTAGCAAAAAAAATTGATGCGATTATTTTAGATAAAACTGGCACTATCACACAAGGAAAACCCGAGGTAACAGACATAAAATGGCTAAACAACGAAGACGATAAAAAAGATGTACTTCTGGCAATCGAAAAACAATCCGAACATCCATTAGCCAATGCAGTAGTAAAATTTTATGACGGAATCGCTCCCGCAAAAATCACAAATTTTGACAGTATCGTTGGACAAGGAGTTAAAGCTGATTGGGATAACGAAACCTATTTTATTGGTAATAAATATTTGATGCTTGAAAACAAGTGTACCGTTTCAGGTACGCTTGAGCAACAAGCTAATCTATGGACAGAAGAATCAAAAACCGTTATTTATTTTTCTAATCGTACAAAAGTACTTGCTGTTGTAGCTATTTCGGATAAAATTAAAGAAACATCTGTACAAGCTATTAAAGAATTACAAAAAATGAATATTGATTTGTACATTCTTACCGGTGATAATGAAGCTACAGCCAAAGCAATTGCACAACAAACCGGAATTAAAAAATATAAAGCCAATGTTTTACCTAAACAAAAAGCAGATTTTGTTAAAGAGTTACAACAAAAAGGAAAAACAGTTGCAATGGTTGGCGACGGAATTAATGATAGTACAGCGCTTGCAACCGCAGATGTGAGTATTGCAATGGGCAAAGGTTCGGATATTGCTATGGATGTGGCGAAAATGACCATTATCTCTTCCGATTTACTAAAAATTCCGCAAGCAATTCAACTATCTAAACAAACAGTAAAAACCATCAAACAAAATCTATTTTGGGCTTTTATCTATAACCTCATTGGAATTCCATTAGCCGCAGGAATTCTTTATCCAATCAACGGATTTTTATTAGATCCCATGATTGCTGGTGGCGCAATGGCATTAAGCAGTGTAAGTGTTGTAGGTAATAGCTTACGTTTAAAGTGGATCAATAAATAATCTTTAAAATATAAAACATGGAAAACAACGAATTTAAATTTAAAACCAACCTAAACTGTAGCGGTTGTGTAGCTAAAGTAAAAAATGATTTAGATACAAATCTTACTATAGCCCATTGGGAAGTTGATATTAACAACGCTGATAAAATTTTAACCGTAATTTCTAAAGGAATAACACCCGAAAACATTATAGAAATTATACAAAATAAAGGATTTAAAATTGAAACTATCAACTCATAATCCAAACAAAATTTTTATTTTATCAATTTTTCAAAAGCCTTACGCGGACTTCCTCTATAAAAAACTTCACCACAATACACATAATCAAGTTTTTTAAAAATATGAAGCATCGCAAAATTATCAAAATTAGTATCTACTTTTAAACTTGTAATGTTTTTGCTTTGAGCAATTTTTTCAACTTGTTGTAAAATCCAAGTCGCCAAACCTTTAATTTTTGGATTTTGAGTGATAGCCAAACGATGCATTACTAAATACGGTGTATTAAAAGTTAACCAACCTGTCTTTAATTCTTCAAAGGCAGGTTCTGGTCGTTCAGAAACTACAATATAAGCCACAAGTATATTTTCGTGAGTTTCCACCACATAACCTTCGCCATTAGCTATATCATTAACAACAACTTGTTCGTTTGGATAGCCATCTTGCCATTGCGTACTTCCTTCATTTTTACGCTTTAAAATAGCTTCTTGTAAAATTTCCCATACAAGATTCGAATCCGTTTGTACAGCTTTTCTTAGTTTATATAAATTTGAAAAAGAACTCATTTTAATTAGGATATTAAATAAAACAACTAAATTTTAATAAATACAATTATAACTAATATTTTTAATTTGATATAACATTTTTACTCCTACTTAAGTTTTATTCCTAAGTAATATTTGTACAAAATGGGACATACACACAAAACCTCAAAAGGATTAAATTTAGTCTTCTTTCTAAATTTATTATTCTCAATAATCGAATTTATTGGAGGATATCTAACACAATCAACCGCAATTATAGCCGATGCCTTTCATGATTTAATGGATGCAGTAGCAATTGGAATTGCCGTTTTAATGGATAAATACGCTAAAAAGCCAAGTTCACAAACCTTTTCCTTTGGCTATCAAAGATTCACTTTAGTATCGGCTTTAATTTTATCATCCATATTATTAATAGGTGCTGTACTTATGATACGGCATGCAATACTTTCTTTTTCTGACATTAAACCAGTAAATAGCATCGGAATGTTTGCCTTAGCGGTTTTAGGAATTGCCATAAATGGCTTTGCCTTTTTTAGAATTAAGAAAGAAACCGAGAGCGAACATTTAGGTCATAGCCATTCAAAAACAAATAAAAAGGATGCTAACAAACGTGCTGTTTCTTTGCATTTATTAGAAGATGTTTTGGGTTGGATAGCCGTATTAATAGGGTCGGTTATTATTTATTTTACAAAATGGTATTGGGTAGATAGTTTACTACTTTTTGGAATTGCCATATTCATTGGTTACAACGCTTTAACTAACTTATGGGACACCTTTAAAATACTTTTGCAAGCCGTGCCCGAAGACATTTCGATACAAGAAATAGACGCGGAACTTAAATTAATACCTAATGTAACAGACATCAATAAATTACAAATTTGGAGCCTTGATGGAATAACCAACGTTTGTTCGGCTCAAATTGAAATTCAAAACGGATCACTTTTTACAGAAACACTAGCAGAAATAAAAACCACACTTTTAAAAAATAATATACACGAAAGCACAATCGAATTTATTAAAAAATAGCAAGTCAGAAAACACTTTATACATTGTAAACAACAAAGAAGTTTCTGATATCAAAAATATTACAGTATTAAAAGGAGATGAGGCAATCAAAAAACACGGAGATAAAGCCAAAGACGGCTTGATAATAATTGAGACTATATAAATATTTTTAGGCAGTTACAATAAAAAATTTAGGGCGTTACCCTCGCAAATCAAATTTAAACTTAGTTACATAAAACGGATAGCTCGGGTCGCGCTATCCGTTTTATCTTTTATGCGGGGTTTCACCTCCTCATAAAAGGATATCACTCCTATCGCTAACGCAAAAATCTCTTTTTATATTTTTTACATTTATTTAACATTTATCAAAATTTAATAACTTTTAAATAACTGATTCAAAACCATCATTAAACATTACAATTGTTGCTTTGTCAAAAAATAAACAAAACAACTCAATGAAAAAAAAGTACGTACTAGCAGCCTCATTATTCACCATGGCAGCGGCAACTTATGCGCAAAATGGTGTAATTTCGGGTAAAGCTACAGACGGTAATAATCAGTTCTCGTTACCTGGAGCAACGGTTAAAATCGAAAATACAAACAAATACACAGTTTCAGATCAAAACGGATCGTTTCAGTTTTTAAATTTACCTGAAGGAAAATATACTGTTTACATCGAATATATAGGTTACGAAGTTGTTAAACAAGAAATTGAAGTTACAGCCAACAAAACAGCAAGTATAAATTTCGAATTATTTACTAAAAACGAAAACCTAGAAGAAATTGTTATTGTTGGTGATTTTTTAAAAGGTCAAGCAAAAGCTTTAAATCAACAACGTAATAATGCAAATATTTCTAACATAATATCTTCTGATCAGGTTGGTCGATTTCCAGATGCTAACGTTGGAGATGCCTTAAAACGCGTACCTGGAATAACAATGCAAAACGACCAAGGTGAAGCAAGAAATATAATTATCAGAGGTTTATCACCAGAGTTAAACTCAGTAACGTTAAACGGCGACAGAATTCCATCGGCCGAAGGTGATAACCGAAATGTTCAAATGGATTTAATTCCGTCGGACATGATTTCTTCAATCGAAGTAAACAAAACCTTAACTCCAGATATGGATGCCGATGCAATTGGTGGATCGGTAAATTTAATTACCAGAGCAGTTCCAAATCGCGAACGTATTTCGGGTACTTTATCGGGTGGTTATGCACCAATTAGAGACAAAGGTTTATACAACGGTTCGTTTATTTACGGGAATAGATTTGCTAATAATAAATTTGGATTAATCGCATCAGGAACATGGCAATCGCAAAACTTTGGGTCAGATAATATTGAAGCCGTTTGGGACAAAGATGACAATAACAAGGATTTTGTATCAGAAATGGACATCCGAAAATATGATGTACAACGAGTTAGACGTAGTTTTTCGTTAAGTTCAGACTATGTTTTTAACGACAACAATCGCTTAGATTTTACGGCAATGTACAACTGGAGAGATGATAGAGAAAATCGTTTCAGAACGCGTTACAGAGATTTAGAGCTAGAAAACGACGGAACCTATACTGGAGAAATTCGCCGTGAAACCAAAGGCGGAAACAATAGTGATAGAAATAAAAATGCTCGTTTAGAAGATCAACGTGTGATGAATTTTTCGTTACGTGGTGAACATCTTTTAACTCCAAAATTAGATATGGATTGGTCTGCATCTTACTCTAAAGCGAGCGAAGATAGACCTAATGAAAGATATTTAGATTACAGACAGCGAAATGCAGCTATGAACCAAGATATCAGCAATCCAAGATATCCATTATTATCGGTAATTGGAGGTGACAATCCAGAAGATTACGAATTACGAAAAATAACCGAAAACCACGATTATACAGAAGAAGAAGAAATTGGAGCAAAAGTAAATTTCAGAGTTCCATTCTCTGTAATCCAAGATCAAAAAGGTCGCTTACGTTTTGGTGCTCGTTTACGATTAAAAGACAAAGTTAGAGATAATATTTTTTATGAATACGAACCACTAAACAACTGGGGAAGTTTAGCAGATGTTTCTAACGTTTATTATAGCGGAACAGATTACAACCCAGGATCACAATATGTACCGGGACATTTTGTAAACCCACAATTAGTAGGAAGTTTAAATTTAACAAACCCTGCGTTATTTGAATCGTCTATACAGCCTGCCGAGTTTTTATCTTCTAATTACAAAGCAAAAGAAAGAATTACTGCTGGATATTTACGTTGGGATCAAGATTTTAACGAAAAAACATCTATTATCGCCGGTGTACGTTTAGAACATACCGGAATTGAATATACAGGGAACTACATTATGGACGAAGAAAATTTAGTTGGAGAAATTAAAAATGAAAACGACTACATCAACGTACTTCCAAGTGTTACGCTAAAACATAAATTCGACGATAATTTAATTTTACGCGCCGCTGTTACTACAAGTTTAGCCCGACCAAATTATTACAGTTTAGCACCATTTGTAAATGCTTTACCACAAGATGCAGAAATTGCAGCAGGAAATCCAAACTTAAAAGCAACTTATGCGACAAACTTTGATGTTATGGTCGAAAAGTATTTTAAAAATATTGGTATTCTATCGGGAGGTGTTTTCTATAAAAATTTAGACAACTTTATTTACACATACAACAACAATATTTACACAGCAAGCGACTTTGCAACAGATTTTCCTAATGTAGCAAATCCAATCCCAACAGGAGAAAACTGGGATTTTACACAAGCTCGAAACGGAGATAAAGTTAGTGTTTATGGTATAGAAGTTGCTTTTCAACGTCAATTAGATTTTATTCCAGGAAAATTCTTTAAAAACTTAGGATTATACACCAACTACACCTTCACTCATTCAGAAGCTAAAGGAATTACAAACGAAGATGGAGAAGCAAGAACAGGTTTAGGATTACCAAAAACAGCTCCGCACATGGTTAACGGATCGTTAGCTTGGGAAAACAAAAAATTCTCTGCTCGAATTTCTGCAAATTATACCTCAGATTATTTAGATGAAATTGGAGGAAATGAATTTGAAGATAGCTACTACGACAAACAATTCTTTTTAGATTTTAATATGTCATATAAATTTGCTCCAAAATGGCGCGTTTTCTTAGAGGCTAATAATTTAACCAATCAACCTTTACGATACTACCAAGGACAAAGCAGCAGATTAAAACAATTAGAATATTACCAATCTAGATTTACACTAGGATTAAAATTCGATTTATAAAAAATGAAAAACAACATATTAACCTTATTACTCTTATTAAACATTACTATTAATTCTTATGGTCAGGAAGCTCCTGACCATACGCTTAATAATATAGCACACAATCATAACGAAATTAAACCTGTAAATAAAGGTTTATCATTTATCGCAATTGGCGATTTTGGACGTCACGGAGCTTTTACTCAAAAAGAAGTTGCAAGAGATATGGGAACAGTTGCCGAACTATTAGATTTAAACTTCACAATTTCTGTTGGCGATAATTTTTATCCAAACGGTGTGCAAAGCACACAAGATTACCAATGGATTTCTTCATTTGAAAATGTTTACACCCATCATTTATTACACGAACCTTGGTTTGTAGCCTTAGGAAACCACGATTACGAAGGAAATTCCCAAGCACAAATCGATTACTCTAAAATATCACGTCGTTGGGAAATGCCAGCAAGGTATTACGAAAAATTAATCGAAATAAGTAAAGGCAAGTTTTTACAACTTTTAGTTATCGATACCAATCCGTTTATAGAAAAATACAAAAAAGAAGAAAATAAGTATTTAGGAATAAACGATCAAAACACCAAAAAACAACTTAAATGGTTGGAGCAAAAGTTAGCAAATAACAACCCAAATATTACTTGGCGAATTGTAGTTGGGCACCATCCGCTTTATTCTGGCGGAAAACGTAAAACTTCTGAAGAAACATTATCTATAGAAAAGCTGTTCGAACCAATTTTACAAAAACACAAAGTGGATGCATACATTACAGGACACGAACACGATTTACAAATCATAAAAAAACAAAACGTTGGAGTAACTCAATTCCTTTCGGGAGCCGGAAGCGAATTACGTGAAACAGGAACTACAAACGGAACCTTATTTGCCGCATCAGTTCCAGGTTTTATGGCATTTACACTAACAAATAACCAATTAAAAGCTTACGTTATTCAGTCCGAAAAAGACACGTTCAGAGTAGTTTATCAAACAGAAATTAATAATTAATGAAAAAAATAATATACCTAATTACTTTAGCAACACTAGCATCATGCAATAGCAAATTAGCACCAGTTGCCGAAAATGCAATAAAACCAACCGTTACAACACAAGCAACACCACACGATACAGACGATCCTGCCATTTGGATGAACAAACAAAATCCGTCGCAATCGTTAATTATTGGAACGGATAAAGAAGGCGAAACTGGCGGATTATACGCTTACGATTTACAAGGAAAAATTGTAAACAAATTTTACCCAATGGATCGCCCTAACAATGTTGATATTGCATATAACTTTAACCTAAACGGTAAAAATACAGACATTGCCGTTACAACAGAAAGACAAAAAAACAAAATCCGCGTTTTCACTTTACCCGATTTAAAACCTATAGACAATGGTGGCATCGAGGTTTTTGCAGACTCGGAATTTAAAGATCCAATGGGAATTGCGCTGTACACCAACACAAACGGAAAAATTTACGCTATTGTAGGCCGTAAAAATGGTCCAAGTAACGAATACTTATATCAGTATGAATTGATAGAAAATAACGGAAACGTAACCGCTAACTTGGTAAGAAAATTCGGAACCTATTCTGGTGTTAAAGAAATCGAAGCTATTGCTGTTGACAACGAATTGGGATTCATTTATTATTCCGACGAAACCGTAGGAATTAAAAAGTACCATGCCGATCCAGAAAAAGGAAATCAGGAATTAGCATTTTTTGGGCAAAACGATTTTAAACGCGATCACGAAGGTATTGCCATTTACAAAACCAACGAAAAGGAAGGTTATATTTTAGTTTCCGATCAGCAAGCAAACAATTTTATAGTTTACAAACGCGAAGGAAACCAAAATCCACACGACCACAAAATGATTGCAAAAATTCCGGTTTCGACCATTGAATGTGACGGTGCCGATGCCGTTAATTTTAACTTTGGAGCGCCTTTTGAAAAAGGAATTTTTGTTGCCATGAGCAACGGAAGGGTTTTTCAGATGTACGACTGGAATTTAATTCAAACCGAAATAGACAAACAATCTAAATAAAACAAAAGCCAATCTAAATTTTCAGATTGGCTTTTTTATTTTAATTAAGGGCGTTACCCTCGCAAATTAATTTAAAGTTATTTTCGTAAAACGGATGGCTCGGGTCGCGCTATCCGTTTTATCTTTTATTTTTAGCTTCGAAAATCTACGCCAAAAATAAAAGGATGCCACTTCTATCGCTAACGCAAACAACCAATTTAAAAAGTTTGACCCGTTTTGCGTAAGGGATTGCAGCTTTGTTTGAGCTCTTTTTTGTGTAATGAAATGAAACAAAAAAAGCGAGTGCGAAAAGCCCGACGCTTAAAAAACGACGCTAGGAGTTTTGATAAGCGTACGCCCAAAAAAAATAAGTTAAAGTTCTGTCTAATTTTCTAAAATTTCGATTTCAACACGACGATTTGCTGCGCGTTCTTCCTCATTTTTTTCTGGAATTGCATGTCGAGCTTGTGTGCTTCCAAATCCTTTAAAAGTAACTTGTTGGTCTTTCACGCCATAGGTCAACAAAACGCGTTTTACTTGTTTGGCACGTTGCGTAGAAAGGTTAAAACGGTCCTTGGGTTGGCAACAAATATGCCCTTGAACTTGGATTACCAAATTTGGGTTTTGTAAAAGTATTCTTGCCAATTCGTCCATGCTTGGTTTAGATTCTGGCAACATAGCAAAGGTATTTAATTGAAAATATATATTAGGAATTTCCAGCTTATCTCCTACCCAAGCATTTTCAATTTTTTGTTGTAAAGTCGCATCTGCTGGTAAAGTTTTACGCTCGATTCCTAAAATTGTATTTTCCTGAGCAAGTTCGTTTTGCTTTAAATAAAAAATATCTACTCTGCGATTTTGCGCTTTATCTTTATGTTGCTGATGGTTTTTACCAAAACTTTGCATCTTAAAATCTTCTCGAATTTTTAAATACGGTTTTAGTAATTGGTGCATATTCTCTACTCTTTTTTGCGAAAGGGTGTCGTTTAGTTTGGCTGTTCCAACCTCATCTGCAAAACCATGCATCGCAATTACTTTGGACTTGCGATTTTGTTTGATCCAATTGGCTAAAGAGTCTACCTGAACCTCGTTTAACTCAAACTTATTGGTCTCAAAATAAACGCTAAATTTATGTTGTGCAGCTGTAATTTGTACCAAAAACAAACATGCGATTAGTAATATGTTTTTCATTTTATAAAAATAAAAAAAAGGTCTGAATTAAATCAGACCTTTTTTAATTTAGCTATGGTTGGTTGAAATTTATTATCTTGTGAATAATAACTCTCGGTATTTAGTTAATGTCCACATTTCATTGTCGACAATTAGTTCTAATTTATCCGCGTGGTAACGAATTTCATCAAAATATGGTTTTACAACATCACAATATTGGTGTGCCATTTCTTCGATGTCTGTTAATGCATTAGCGTTTTTACGTGCATCCATCATTTCGTGAACTTTTGCATTTAAATCGTTAATGTGTCCAGATAATTTTTTAAGAATTGCAATTTGTTCTTTTGCGTATTCTTGGTAATCATTTCCAAAAATTTCTTTTAAACCTTTTACGTTTTCTACAATTATATTTTGGTAACGAATCGCAGTTGGAATTACATTGTTACGAACAATATCTCCTAACACACGTCCTTCGATCTGAATTTTTTTAACGTATTCTTCTAATTCAATTTCATAACGAGCCTCAACTTCTGTGTGGTTCATTACTTGCATTTCTTCAAAAACTTTAAACGATTTTTCAGAAACTTTAGCTTTTAAAGCTGCTGGCGTAGTTTTATGGTTAGATAATCCGCGTTTAGCCGCTTCTTCTTCCCATTCTTTACTATATCCGTCACCTTCAAATAAAATTTCTTTAGTTTGTTTGATGTACTCACGTAATACGTTAAATATAGCTTCGTCTTTCTTTAAACCTTCGTTTTCGATTAACGCATCTACTTCTTTTTTGAAATCTACTAATTGTTTTGCAACAATTGTATTAACTGTTGTCATTGCATTTGCACAGTTTGCAGTAGAACCTACGGCACGGAACTCGAATTTGTTTCCTGTAAATGCAAATGGCGATGTACGGTTACGATCTGTATTATCTAATAAAACGTCTGGAATTTTACCAACTACGTTTAATTTTAATTCTGTTTTTTCTTCTGGAGATAATTTCCCAGTCGAAACACCTTCTAATTCTTCTAAAACCTTAGTTAATTGTTGCCCAATAAAAATTGATACAATTGCAGGTGGCGCCTCGTTAGCTCCTAAACGGTGATCGTTAGATGCTGATGCGATAGATGCTCTTAATAACTCCTCGTAAGTAGATACAGCTTTAATTGTATTAATAAAGAAAGTTAAGAACTGTAAATTACTCATTGGAGTTTTAGATGGTGAAAGTAAGTTCACTCCTGTATCTGTAGATAAAGACCAGTTGTTGTGCTTACCAGAACCATTTACTCCTTTAAAAGGTTTTTCGTGAAATAACACTTTAAAAGCATGGCGTTCTGCAACTTTTTGCATCACATCCATTAATAATGAGTTATGGTCTACTGCAAGGTTTGCCTCTTCAAAAATTGGAGCTAACTCAAATTGGTTAGGAGCAACTTCGTTGTGACGTGTTTTAACCGGAATACCTAATAACATACATTCGTTTTCTAAATCACGCATGTAGTTTAAAACTCTGGTTGGAATTGAACCAAAGTAATGATCCTCTAACTGTTGTCCTTTAGCAGATGTATGTCCTAATAAAGTACGACCTGTTTGAAGAATATCTGGACGTGAAGCAGCCAAAGCAGCATCTACTAAAAAGTATTCTTGCTCCCAACCTAAGGTTGCGATTACTTTTTTCACGTTTTTATCAAAATATTTACACACTTCTGTTGCTGCAACATCAACTGCTGCTAAAGCGCGTAATAATGGAGCTTTATTGTCTAATGCTTCACCTGTGTACGATACAAATACAGTAGGAATACATAAAGTTGTACCATAAATAAATGCTGGCGAAGTTGGATCCCAAGCTGTGTAACCACGTGCTTCGAATGTATTACGAATTCCTCCGTTTGGAAAAGAAGACGCATCCGGCTCCTGTTGTACTAATTGCGAACCACCAAATTTTTCGATTGGATCAGATCCATCTGGCGACGTTTCAAAAAACGCGTCATGCTTTTCTGCCGTTGTACCTGTTAATGGCTGAAACCAGTGTGTATAATGTGTTACACCTTTAGATAAAGCCCACTCTTTCATTCCCATTGCAACGTAATCTGCAAATTTACGGTCAATTTTAGTACCTAAATCCATTGCGCTTTTAACAGCTTTGTATGCTTCTGGAGTTAAAAACTGTCGCATTGCTTTATCGTTAAAAACGTTGCTAGCGAAAATCAATGATTTTCTATCTAATTCTTCAACATGTACTACTGGGCGAGAACCTGCTGCTTTTAAAGCTTCAAATCGAAACGATGCCATATAACTAATGTATTAATTTTTTGTTGTTGGTTGTTTAAGACGGTACAAATTTATAAAAAAATACAAACAAAAATAAAAACACCCCCGTTTTTTTTACAACAAAAGCTATAAAAAATAAAAAACAAAACAACACACCCCCTGTTTTTTTAGCAGGTAACTATTTTATAACGTAATATTAATTTTAAAACTATATTATTTTTATCTTGCAACAAATAAAAATAAATAATGAAAAATATATTTTATGAAGGCCAAGTTTTATGGTCTATGATTGATGCAAATGGTCACGTTCGCCATTCGGCTTATTCGGATTTATGCACACAAGCCAGAAGTAATTTAATGATTGAAATTGGCCTTTCGATGAAAGAGTGCTTAAGATTAGGTTTTGGACCTGTTTTATTTAGAGAAGAAACTCTTTTTAAACGCGAAGTAAGAATGGACGAACATATTTATATTGAAGTGGAACTTACAAATTACGATACTGTAAAATCTCGCTTCTCAATTCAGCACAAATTATTTAAAAAAGATGGTACGCTGAGTGCAGTTGTAAATGTTGACGGCGCTTTTATGAATTTAAAAGAACGAAAATTAACGGTATTACCAACTGAAGTTCAGGAATTGGTTTTACGAATTCCAAAAGCGGAAGACTACGTACAGCTATAAAACAAAAAAGGAACTAAATTTATATGATTTAGTTCCTTTTTTAATTATTTCATTTTGGGCATTCCTCGTTTACTATTTTCTAAAACTAAAAAACACATCCCAAAAAATCACTCGGTCGGGCTGTTCGCACTCGCTCTTTTTATTACATTCCATTTCATAAAAAGGAGCTCAAACAATGCTACCATCCCTAATGCTATCCTATCTTCTTACAAAAAAAAAGTCAGAAGTTAAACTCCTGACTTAAATATTATTTAGCAATATTCACTGCTCTAGTTTCTCTAATCACTGTAATTTTAACCTGACCTGGGTAAGTCATTTCCGTTTGAATTTTTTGTGAAATATCAAAAGATAAAGTCGAAACCATTTCGTCCGATACTTTTTCACTCTCAACAATTACACGTAACTCTCTACCGGCTTGAATTGCATATGCATTTTTAACACCGTTAAATCCGTACGCAATATTTTCAAGATCATTTAAACGCTGAATGTATGAATCTAAAACCTGACGACGTGCTCCTGGTCTAGCTCCTGATATAGCATCACAAACTTGAATAATTGGAGAAATTAACGAAGTCATCTCAATCTCATCGTGGTGCGCTCCAATTGCGTTACAAACCTCAGCTTTTTCACCGTATTTTTCGGCCCACTGCATACCTAAAATTGCGTGTGGTAAATCAGATTCTGTTTCTGGAACTTTACCAATATCATGAAGTAATCCGGCACGTTTAGCAAGCTTAACATTTAAACCAAGCTCAGCAGCCATAATACCACATAATTTAGAAACTTCACGAGAGTGTTGTAGTAAATTTTGTCCGTATGACGAACGGTACTTCATACGTCCAACCGTTTTAATTAATTCTGGATGTAATCCATGAATTCCTAATTCAATTACCGTACGTTTACCAACTTCAATAATTTCCTCTTCAATTTGTTTGGTAGTTTTAGAAACTACTTCCTCAATACGCGCTGGGTGAATACGTCCGTCTGTTACCAATTTATGTAAAGCCAAACGAGCAATTTCACGACGAACAGGATCAAAACAAGAAAGGATAATTGCCTCTGGTGTATCATCTACAATAATCTCAACACCTGTTGCTGCTTCTAAAGCACGAATATTACGACCTTCTCGACCAATAATACGTCCTTTTACATCATCCGATTCAATATTAAAAACAGATACACAGTTTTCAACTGCTTCTTCTGTTCCAACACGTTGAATGGTATTGATAATTACTTTTTTAGCCTCCTGTTGAGCTGTTAATTTAGCCTCTTCAATTGTATCCTGAATATAGCTCATTGCAGATAATTTCGCATCTGCTTTTAAATTTTCAACCAATTGGTTTTTAGCTTCTTCTTGAGAAAGACCAGAAATAGCCTCAAGTTGTTCTACTTGACTTTTATGAAGTTTTTCAACTTCTTTTTCTTTCTTCTCAATATGATCTAAACGGTTGGTGTAATCTTCAATTTTTTTAGTTACCTCGTCGTTTAGTTTTTTAGATTTTGCTAACTCGTTCGAAATTTGTGCTTCTTTATCACGAGTTCTTTTTTCTGCATCTGCAATTTTTTTGTCTTTTACAAGAATTTCTTTTTCGTGTTCAGACTTAAGTTCTAGGAATTTTTCTTTTGCTTGTAAAAGTTTTTCCTTTTTAATAGCTTCTGCTTCACTTTTAGCGTCTTTAATTAAAGAGGTTGCTTCTGAATTTGCATTTTTTAATAGAGTTGAGGCGTTGATTTTTTCTAAATATTTAGCAAAGCCAAATCCTATAGCTATTCCTATGATTGAACAAAAAATTATAATTAAGGGTGTGCTCATATTGGTTATTAAGTTAATAAAAAAAGCCCACATTAGCGAATTGTATAAACTCGTAAAGACAAGTTTTAGGCTAACTCGTTGTTCTGGGATCCCTTGCGGGCATGCCATAGTAACGATGATTCACCTATTTTAATTTGTTAGTGTTGAGTTTATCAAATTAGGAACTAATGCAGGCAGTATCTTAGTTTTATGTGTAAGAACGTAAAATATGTTATAAAACGTTATCTAAATTAGAATCTATTTGCTTTAACAAGTTAAGCAAATTAGTTTGATCATTTTCTTGATTAATCACTTTTTGTTCATCAAATGATGCAAGTTCAAGTGCGCACATGGCCAATAAGTCTTGTCTATCTCTAACGGCATAATTCTCTTCGTATTGCTTTAGCATAGCGTCAATTCTTTTTGCCGCTTTGCGTAATCCCTCTTCTTGCTCATATGAAATGGTAAGTGGGTATACACGATCTGCAATTGATATTTTGATACGAAGCGTATTATCCATGGTAGTATTTATTCAGACAATTGGTCTATACAATAATCAATTTCTCTTATGATTGAGTTTATTTTTAGTTTCGTTTCTCTTTTAAAATCGTCACTGCCTAAAAGACTATTTGCTATTTTCAAGGATTCATTCTCCCTGCGTAATTGTTCTATCGCATCCGTTTGCTGAACAATAACATCCTGATTTTCTTGAATCTCAGTAAGTAAACTTTCGTTTTTTTCGGTTAACGCTTGCATTTTATTTGTTAAAGCTATTACTTTTTGTTGAATAGCAAATGCAACTTCTGATAATTCTGACATTATAGCTAAATATCTTTTACTGACTATACAAAGTTAATATTCCATTTTAAAAATAGCAATACTTGAGTTAAAATATATTAAAGTTTTTTTGTTGAGTAACTTTTTATTTGTTACAAAATTTATTTTATCTGTCTTTTTTTATTAAAATATTTACTTTTTTAGTTTATTTTGCCTTTTTTAAATACACAAGATATAATTGTTTTATTTTATTCCGTTTAAAATATAAAAAATAGTTCATGATATGAGAAAATTAGTTTACGGGGGATTTTTAATGTTTTCTTGTATAACATTAGGACAAACTATTTCAAAATATCCAGCAGAAGATTTTATTTCACCCATGAAGATTGAGTTACAACCTTCGGGAACATTTGGGGAATTAAGGACCAATCATTTTCATGCAGGTTTAGATTTTAAAACCAATAAAAAGGAAGGCTACGATATTGTAGCCGCTGCTGATGGTTTTGTTTCGAGAATTAAATACAGTACGTTTGGTTATGGCAAAGCTATTTATGTAACACATTACAATGGTTACACAACAGTTTATGCGCATTTAAGTCAAAGTAATCCGGAGATAGAAGCTTACGTAAAATCCAATCAATATAAAAACCAAAGTTTTGAGATTGAGCTTTTTCCAAAACGCGATGAAATTAAAGTCAAAAAAGGACAAGTAATTGCTTTATCTGGGAATTCGGGAGGTTCTGCCGGTCCACATCTTCATTTCGAATATCGCGACACCGCTACCGAGGACATCATAAATCCTTTTCTTTTTGGTTTAGCGAAAGATTTTAAAGACACACAAGCTCCTGTATTAAACAATGTATTGGCTTACCCAGTAAGCGATAGTACAGTTGTAAATAAATCAAATGCTCCTGTAACATTAGCCTTAAATAAAGTTAGTGAAAACAGTTATATTGCGAACAAAGTTTTAGCAAAAGGTGCTTTTGGTTTTGGAGTGAATAGTTATGACATGTATGACGGACATTTTAATAGAAATGGCGTATACCGAATTTCTGTTATCGTAAACGGAACGCCGTATTACAACATTACCTTTGATCGATTTGCCTTTGCCGAAAGTCGTTATCTAAACAGTTATATTGATTATGCCTTAAAAAACCAAACAGGCGAATATGTACAAAAACTTTTTGTGAAAAATCCTTTACCTCTATCATTATTGGCTCATAACAAAAACAAAGGAACTATTGATGTTAAGCCAGGAGACAACTATAATGTAATTATTAAGATTTACGATTTTCATGAAAATGTTACTGATGTCACAATCCCTATTGCATACAACGGAGCCGAGGCAACTGTTAAATTACAAGAAACCGTTACGGATTATTTTGTTGTTGCTAATCGTGAAAATATCTATCAAAAAGAAAATATAACAGTTACCATACCAAAAAACACTTTTGTTGATGACTTTTATTTGGATTTTGACGTTGCTAACAACAACCTAAAATTACATAAAAAAACCGTTCCTGCTTATCAAAATATTTTATTAGAATTTGATATGCAAAACGAAATTAATAAAGGAATTGATTTAAAAAAATCGTTCATAGCTTTAGTCGAAGGAAACTCGATCACCCATTTAACCACACAAACTAAAGGATCAAAACTAACAGCACGAACTAAAACATTAGGAAAATACCAAATACTTACCGATACGGTAAAACCAAGAATCTTTGGTCTATCTTTTAAAGAAAATGACAATTTAGATCTTGTAGATAGTTTTACAGCTTATATTAGTGATGATTTGTCTGGAATAAAGTCTTACAACGCTTATTTAAACGGAAAATGGATTTTAATGGATTATGATTACAAAACTAAATCACTTATTCACTACTTTAGCGATAATGTTTTTGAAGATGGAAAAAATCTTTTAAAAATTATAGTAACCGATAAAACAGGAAATACAACCAATTTAGATTCTGTATTCTATAAAACCAAAAAATAATAAAATTGAAAAATTTTAAGCAACTAATTTTATTACTATTTTTAGTAACTACTCAAGTAATATTAGCACAAAACGCAAGGGTAAAAGGAATTGTTTTAGATAAAAACAAACAACCAATTACCAACGTATCCATTACAAACTCGGTAAATTCCGAAAATACATTAACCAACGAAAATGGTTTTTATATTTTAAACGTACCAGCAAAACAGCCTGTTACTTTACAATTCACTCACATTGGATTTAAAAAAACAACTGTAAAAGTAACCCTAAAACCTAACGAAGATTTTGAGTTTAATATCGAAATGAACGATCAGGTAGAACAACTTGGGGAAATTATTGTTTCAAAATCTGGAAGAAAACGTGTTGAAGGAATTACATCCATCGAACCACAAGTTATTCGACTTATACCTGGAGCAAATGCCGGTGTCGAAAATATTTTAAAAACCCTTCCTGGTGTATATTCTAATAACGAACTAAGTACTTCTTACGCTGTAAGAGGTGGAAATTACGATGAAAACTTAGTTTATGTAAATGAAATCGAAGTTTACAGACCTTTTTTAATTCGTTCTGGACAACAAGAAGGATTAAGTTTCACCAATACCGATATGGTTCAAAATGTAGATTTTTCGGCTGGTGGTTTTCAGGCTAAATATGGCGATAAACTAGCTTCTGTTTTAGATATTACTTACAGACGCCCAACTAAATTTCAGGCCATTGTAAACGCTAACTTTTTAGGAGCAGCCGGAACACTTGATTATGTTACTAAAAATCAAAAAATTGCCGGAATCACATCTGTTCGTTATCGAAATAATGCCATGCTAGTTAACAGTCAAGAAACAGAAGCTAATTATAAACCTCGCTTTTTTGACATTCAACAGGTCTTTAATTTTGATTTAAATGCCAAATGGGAACTTTCTTTTTTAGGAAATATTTCCAAAAATCAATACCATTATCAACCCGTATCACGTCAAACAAATTTTGGAACCATTGATAATCCTATTGCATTAATTATTAATTACGACGGACAAGAAAAGGACGAGTACACCACATATTTTGGAGCTTTTAAAGCCACGCAGAAAATATCAGATCAATCAAAAATTAAATACATTGCTTCTGTTTATAACACAAAAGAACAAGAATATTACGATATCGAAGCTCGATACCGTTTAGGAGAAGTTGATACCAATATTGGTTCTGAAACCTTTGGTGATGTAATTTTTAGCCGTGGAGCTGGCGGACAATTAACTCATGCACGTAACAATTTAGATGCCTTGATTGCTAATTTTGAAATAAAAGGAAATCACAACTTAGCAAACGACAACCAAATAGAATGGGGACTGAAATATACACACGAAGATATTAGAGACCGATTAATCGAATGGGAACAAGTAGATTCTGCTGGATATAACTTACCAAACCTAGGTTTAGGCGTAATTAACGACCAGCCCTACCAACCTTACACTGGGCCTTTAGCACCATACAATTCGGTACGTGCTACTAATTTTGTAAAAATTAATCGCGTATCAGGATACACACAATGGAACAAACGCGGAAGCTTTAAAAATGCTGATTACTTTTTTAACGCAGGAGTTCGCGCACATTATTGGCAAATTAACGCACAAGGCTACCAATCTAACACTGATTTAACCATTAGCCCTCGCGCGCAATTTTCTATAAAACCATATTGGAAAGCCGACATGCTTTTCCGTATTTCTGGTGGTTTATATCACCAACCGCCGTTTTATAGAGAGTTACGTAAATTTGACGGAACTTTAAATCCCGAAGTAAAAGCACAACAATCCATACATGTTGTTTTAGGTAACGACTATAGTTTTAAACTTGCCGATCGACCTTTTACTCTAACTTCAGAAGCCTATTACAAAAAACTTTCTGATGTAAATGCATACACTATCGATAATGTCAGAATGCGCTATTTTGCAAACAACGACGCCGAAGCTTATGTATACGGAGCCGATTTTAGACTTTACGGAGAATTTGTTCCAGGAACAGAATCGTGGTTCACCTTTGGATATTTAAAAACCGAAGAAAAACACGCAGGGAAAGATTGGATCGCACGTCCAACCGATCAAAGATTAAAATTTGCCCTACTATTTCAGGATTATATGCCAAACCTACCAAGGTTTAAAATGTACCTAAATTTAGTTTACAATACCGGTTTACCAGGCGGATCTCCATCTTATGCTGATCCATATGAGTACCAAACCAGATTAGACGACTACAAAAGAGTAGACGCTGGTTTTTCTTATGTATTTAAAGATGCAAAACAAAATGCCAACGCAAACTGGTTAAAACCTTTTAAAGAACTTACTTTAGGTTTCGAAATATTTAATATGTTTAACAATCAAAACGCAATCACAAACACCTGGGTACGCGATGTTTATACAAAATCACAATATGCGGTACCAAATTATATGACTAACAGAGTCTTTAGCGTTAAATTAAGTGCAAGACTATAATTGCCCATATTTTGTTATATTTGATATGTAAATTTTTTAAACATGGAAAAAAAAGCAATCCATATTTTCTTTATCCTCACTTTAGCCTTAGTTAGTTGCACCGAAAAAGTGCAAGAAAAGCCTAAAGTAATATATAAAGAAAAAGAAGTAGTAACCAACGAGGTAAAACCAGACTCAACCATTATAAAAGTATCAGACCTTCCCGTTTATATGGAAGGTACAAAATACCTAATATTCCCAGTTGGCGACATCAGAGTT
This sequence comes from uncultured Flavobacterium sp., assembly GCA_947631175.1. Classification (GTDB taxonomy): domain Bacteria; phylum Bacteroidota; class Bacteroidia; order Flavobacteriales; family Flavobacteriaceae; genus Flavobacterium. The sequence goes on along the minus strand of CANRKI010000012.1, from coordinate 15,993 downwards.
TACGATACCGGAAAATACAGCAGCTACGGCAACAGCAAAACAAACGCGGTTAGCTACGCCATTTCCAACTACAACCGCTACGAAATTACAGGCGATTTCGACAACCTTAAATTTCAGCACATCGATTCTACTAAAATCCACTCGCTAACCCAGCAAGTACTTAAAATACAAACCGTAACGTATTTAGAATCCTTTGCTGCAAAAACACAAAATGGCATATTAATTTATACCATCGCCGATGCAGATACAAATGCAGATGGCAGAATCGATGCAAACGATATCAAATCGCTTTACATCTCTAAAATAGACGGAAGTAACTTTAAAAAACTTACAAAAAACTACCAAGAGCTTATCGATTGGAACGTAGTTGATGCCATAAAACGCCTATATTTCAGATCCATCGAAGATATTAACAAAAACGGCGCTTTTGATAAGGACGATAAATTACACTACCAATACGTAAATTTATTAGACACAAATTGGGAAGTTTCCGAATACGATCCGGTACACAACCTATCTGCCAATCAATTTGCCGAAAAAAATACAACACCAGAAACAGAAATTACCGAACCATAAAAAAATCTCCAATGTACTTACATTGGAGATTTTTTTTTCTCATAGCGTTCCGCACCTTTTAGTAGGTGCGGCGGGCTTTTCGTTATATCTTTTGTTCGTTCCTCACAAAAGGATGCCACTACAATCCCTAACGCGCTGCGCCATTGCCCTAAATAACTAAAATGACACTAAAATTATATTGAATTTCCTTTACAAATTTCCAAGACCTCTAACTACAATCTTTCTAATATTGGTCATTAAGTCTAAAATATAGCTATTGTCAATTATTATTTCAAACAAAAAAATCCTTAAGCATCACTTAAGGATTTTTTATTTTTAACCATGAACAGTTTCTTTTTTTCCGTATTTAGCAATAATAGTTGCTTCGTGGTCTAACCATTCTTTCCAACGCTTGTCCACGTCTACACGATCCGTATATTTTTTAGCTAATCTTAAAAAGGTAGTATAATGGTTAGCTTCGCTTACCATTAATTCATGATAAAAATTGGCTAATTCTTTATCGGTAATATTTTGAGATAAAACTCTAAAACGTTCGCAACTTCTAGCCTCAATCATAGCTGCAAAAAGTAACCGCTCAATTAAGGCATCGTTTCGACTTCCATCTTTTTTGGCAAACTTCATTAATTCGCCAACGTAATCGTCTTTACGTTCACGACCTAAAGTTAAACCGCGTTCTTGTATAATTTTAAAAACCACATCAAAATGCTCCATTTCTTCGCGAGCAATCGAAATCATTTCTTGTACAAGATCTGGTTTTTCCGAATTATTTACAATAATATACATAGCGTTTGCCGCAGCTTTATGCTCGCACCACGCATGATCCGTTAAAATCTCTTCAATGTTCGATTCTACAATATTTACCCATCTTGGGTCTGTTGGTAATTTTAATCCTAACATAGCAATGTGTATTACCTAGCAAAAATACATTGTTTTTTGGTAATAAACTATTTACCGAGTACTTTTGGGGCATGAATCAAAAGGTAATTATACTTTCATCGGTTTGGGTCGAACCAAAATCATCGGCAGCAGGTACACGCATGTTGCAAATTATTGATTTGCTAAAAAATCAGGGCTACCAAATACACTATGCTGCAACGGCAGCACCAAGCGAATTTAGTTTTGATTTAAGTACGTTAGATATTCAAACGCATTCGATTGAATTGAATAGTAAATCGTTTGATGTTTTCATTAAGAATTTAAATCCTGATGTAGTTATTTTTGACCGTTTTATGGTCGAAGAGCAATTTGGTTGGCGCGTTTTACAACAATGTCCCAATGCGGTTCGAATTTTAGATACTGAAGATTTACATTGTTTGCGAAATGCCCGACAATTAGCCTACAAACAAAACAAAAAATTTGATATAAATGATTTGTTTTCAGATCATGCCAAGCGCGAAGTAGCAAGTATTTTGCGTTGCGACCTTTCGCTAATTATTTCGGAATTTGAAATGGATTTGTTGCTTACCACCTTTAAAGTACCTGCACATATTTTGTTTTACCTTCCGTTTGTTACCACGTTAAGTACTCCCAATTTTTTAAAAAACAAAAACTTTTCTCAACGAAAAGATTTTGTTTGTATTGGTAATTTTTTACACGAACCCAATTGGGCAACTGTACAGATTATAAAAGAAAAAATTTGGCCCGAATTGCGAAAAAAACTTCCTGAAGCATCAATGCAAATTTATGGTGCATATCCATCACAAAAAGTATTACAATTGCATAAACCCGCCGATCGGTTTTATGTAAACGGAAGAGCCGAAAATGCGTTACAAGTAATTGAAGATGCTAAAATTTTGCTTGCTCCTATTCCATTTGGAGCTGGAATTAAAGGTAAATTATATGAGGCAATGCTTTTAGGCACACCTAGTGTAACCACAACTCTTGGTGCCGAAGCCATGCATGAAAATTTAGATTGGAACGGTTTTATTACTGATGATTATAACGATACAATTGCAAAATGCGTTACTTTATACCAAAACCAAACCGTTTGGGATAAATCACAACAAAACGGTTATCAAATTATTGAACAAGTTTATAAGCTAGAAAGGTTTAAAGATTTATTTTTACAGAAGATTATTGACGTGAAAAATAATGTAACTTTGCACAGAAATTCGAATTTTATAGGTGAGATTTTAAATTTTCACTTAAATAGAAGTACCGAATTTATGTCGCGTTGGATAGAAGAGAAGAATAAAAAATAACATGAAAATAGCACAAGTAAATAGCGAAACAGTAGATTGGGATTTATTGATTTTAGCAGATCCGTCGGAAGAAGTGATCGAATCTTATATAAACAATTGTATTATTTTTCAGTTATATGAAGAAACACTTCCGGTGGCAGTTGTAGCTTTATTAAAATTAAATGATACCGAAATTGAGATTAAAAACTTAGCCGTTGATGAAGAATACCAAGGACAAGGTTTAGGAACGGATTTAATTAATTTTTGCATCAAACAAGCCAAACAAAACGGATACAAAAAATTATGGATTGGAACAGGAAACTCATCTCTTGCTCAATTATATATGTATCAAAAACTTGGATTTAGAATGAACTATATTAAAGAAAATTATTTTGTAGACAATTACGAAGAAAAAATTATTGAAAACAAAATAGTATGTACAGATATGGTGATGCTATATAAAAACATATAAAAAAACGGGAACGCAATGTTCCCGTTTTTTTTATGTATTGATTTCTAAATCTGAAATATAATCTTGATATTCGTAAAAAAAGTATTCAAACTGTTTCATTTTCTCATAGAAAAATTCGAAAATCTCTGGCCAAGTTGCACGATTATTAATACAAACGCCAGTTTTTTCGATCCAAATTTTACTAATTTCCTTTCCTGTATCTAAATGAAAATGTCTTTCAAAAACAGCATCAGGTAAATATTCTTCGTGTAAAATAGTTTTTAAGGATTCAATTTTTTCGTAATAAATTTTACGTTTTTCATCATCTTTACATTCAATATCTAAAGTAACCTGTGCTTTTTTATTGTCGGCATAAAATTTAAAAGTAAAGTCTTTTATCTTTGTATCGTACAACAACCATTTTCTCGGATATTCTTCGGAGAAAGTTGTCCAGAATTCTTTTTTTAACTTTTGGGCTTCTTCTTTACTAAACATTTTCAGTATATTTATTACTAATTGATTTTTGATCTAATGGACTTTGATACCTTTATACAATCGACCGCAAATTTACAAAATATAAAATTACCTTCTTTAAAATCCCATCAAAAGATGGCACCTAGTGAACGAATAGCCGAATTGTTAGAAACCGATTTTTCGACCATTACGTATCGCGAAGCTGCAGTTTTAATTTTATTTTACCCAAAAAATGATCAAACCCATTTGGTTTTAATAGAACGAAATGAGTACAAAGGCATACACTCCAAACAAATAAGTTTGCCAGGAGGAAAAAAAGAAAGCTTTGATAAAGATTTGCAAGCAACTGCTTTGCGCGAAACTTTTGAGGAAGTTGGAGTAGATAAAGTAAAAGTACTTTCGAGTCTTTCGTCGGTTTATGTGCCACCAAGTAACTTTATGGTTTTTCCGTTTATGGGTACAATTTCGACAGAAATTACTTTTAAACCCGACGTTAGAGAAGTGAGAAATGTGATCGAAGTTCCACTTTCAACTTTATTAAATCCAAACATCATAAAACATCAAGAAATGAGTACTTCGTACGCAAAAATGGTTAATGTACCGTATTACGAAATTGATGATTATGTAGTTTGGGGAGCTACCGCCATGATTTTAAGCGAGTTAATAGACCTTGTTAATTTAGCATTAAATAACAGAAATTTGTAACTTTGTTCTCTTGCAAAAACAGAAAAAATGGGTTTATTTAAGCGAAATAAATTTGGACATATATTATTTTTAAAACGTTGGTTAATCTTAATTTTTGGATTATCAACACATAGACGCTACAAAGGTTTTAATCGATTAAACATTGAAGGTTCTGATATTTTACGAAGTTTGCCTGATACAAATGTGTTGTTTATCTCAAACCATCAAACGTATTTTGCCGATGTGGTTGCTATGTTTCACGTTTTTAATGCCAGTTTAAAAGGGCGCGAAAATAATATACAAGGTGTTACTGATTATTTATGGAATCCGAAACTTAATTTATATTATGTAGCAGCTAAGGAAACCATGCAAAAAGGAATTTTGCCTCGTTTAATGGGATATGTTGGTGCTATTACCGTAGAACGTACTTGGAGAAGTAACGGAAAAGATGTAGCCGAAAATGAGCGAAAGGCTGTAAATACAAATGATACCGAAAATATTGGAGTTGCTTTAGATGAGGGTTGGGTAATTACTTTTCCGCAAGGAACTACTAAATCTTTTAAACCAGTTCGAAAAGGAACGGCACATATTATTAAAAACCATAGACCAATTGTTGTACCTATTGTTATTGATGGTTTTAGACGTTCGTTTGATAAAAAAGGATTGCGTTTAAAGAAAAAAGGGATTCTACAATCCATGGTTATTAAAGCACCTTTACGTATTGATTATGATAACGAAAGTATTGATGAGATTGTTAGAAAAATAGAATTTGCGATTGAGCAACATCCCTCATTTCTAAAAGTCATTTCTGTAGAACAACAAGAAGAAATGGACAAATTAAATAAAAAGAGAACTTTTAAGAGTTTTAAAAAATAAAAGGTTTCGTGGATTTATTCACGAAACCTTTTTAAAATGAATAAAACCTATAATCTAGTATTTACCTTCAACGATGAATACTAGATTTTATTGTATCTAAAATAAAAATTCAAAGTTTTTATCTTTTTCGAGTTTCATATAATTCTCCTTCAAGTATTCCATATTCTTTACAAAAATTTTATCTCCGCTCGAAATGCGTTTTACACCAAGTTTAACCAACTTTTCATAGTTTAGTAGTTTTGGAGTTAAAAAAATATTTAAAGGTAAATCTGTAGATTCTACAACCTTTTTAATATCTGTTTCTTTTTCTATCAACGGTACAAAAATACCATCAGCACCAGCGGCTTCGTATTTTTTTATTCGTGTTAAGGTTTCTTCTATAGTATTTTCGTGTTTGGTAGTGTAGGTATCAATTCGGGCGTTTAAAAAAATATCTAAACCTTTTAATTTTAATTCCTTTTTAATGTATGCAATCTTTTCTGCGGCTTTTTCCGAAGGCATTAAATGTCTTTTTCCATCTTTAACAAAAGAATCTTCAAGATTTATTCCCACAACACCAGCCTGAATTAAGGATTCAATATTTAAAACAATCTCATTATAATTGTTAGAATAACCTGCTTCTAAATCTGCACTTACAAGTATTTTAGCTTTTTCGGCAATTCTAGTAATAACCATGAGCATAATTTTAAACGGAATATTTTCGCCATCCTCGTAACCTAACATATTTGCTATTACGTGACTCGAGGTTCCCACAGCTTTACAACCTGCATCTGTTGCTTTATTTGTACTAATAACATCCCAAACATTACCAATAACAAGAGGTTCTGGCATTTGATGTAATTTTTTGAATTTTTCAACCGACATGAGCTTTATAATTTTTTGATTACCTAATTATAACGCTTGATTATTTGATTTAAGTATAAAAAAAAGCCTTAATCCATTTTTAGATTAAGACTTTATATATTTAAACGGTTACAAAATCCGCATATAACTTTTCTGTAAGCATATTTTTAACACTACCATGCCATTCGTGTTTTAAAATACTTAACACCATACTATCTCTACGGTTGCCATCAGGTCCAATTGCATTACTACGAATCACTCCTTCAACCGTACATCCAATACTTTTTAAAGCATTTATACTTCTAACATTTTCGGTGTAACATCTAAATTCGAGACGTTCCATCTGCATCGTTTCAAAGCAAAATTGTAACAACAAAAATTTACAGTGCTTATTTACTCCTGTACCTTGGTGTTTTTTACCATACCAAGTATAACCCATTTGTAATTTTTGCAATCCTAAATTTATATCACAAAAACGAGTAGCTCCAGCAAATTTGTTCTGAATTTTATCAAATACAATAAAAGGATATTCTATATTATTTTCTCGAGCTTCGATAGCCGCATTAATATACTTTTTTAGGCTCTCTGCTGTATTCGCTTTTACCATAGTATATTGCCATATCTCAGGCTCATTTTCTGTAAAATATAATAAATCATCAAAATGTTTTTCTTGAAGAGGAATTAATTTCACAAAATCATTTTCCAAGATATAGTCGTTGCTGATATCAAATTTCGTCATATTTTTTTTAAGAACTATTTTTTATCTGTAAAGGATTGTATTACAGTTTTGTTATTTTTTTTGAGAACAGCAAAAGTAGTAAATTAAAGGATAAATAAAATATTTGACTTATTTTTATTTTATTTTAACAAAAAAAGTTAAATAACAAAATTAAACACAATTAAAAGGTAATTAACAAATAAAATAAGTACTTTTTTAGTTATATTTACAATATGATTAGATTAATATTTTTGAAGTTAGTTAAAATTAAATTTAATTCACAAGGATAAAGGCAAGTAATTTTTACTTGTCTTTATCATTTTAATTTTGATAGTTTAATGTAGCCTATTTTTTGATTGTTTTGATAAATTTTATCCGTTTCAGTAATCTGGATACGATACTTTTCTTTAAATTTTGATGGTAAAACCTCTTCAATATTAAAAATATCGTCAATATCAATACCGTATTGATCATCAATATGAGATTCTGCTTCTTTAAACGAGTTATCCTTATAAAAAGTGGTTGTTTTCGCTTTTTTAATTGCTTCTGCCTTTGTTTGGGCTACAACAATAATTTTTTCGTGTAATTCTTCAAAAACTGTGGGCAAATAGCCTCCTAAGTTTATAAAATATAATTGTTTTTCTGAACTACTTATTTCGGTTCTAGGCACAATATCAATTTTATATCCGTCTAAATATTCAATCGTTCTCCAGCAATCAATGTGCAAATCTGAAACAGGCCAAAAAGTTCGAAGATCCTCAACTAAATCTTCAATTTTTTTTGCAATTCCAAAAAAAACATCATGTTGCTCAGTTAATCGACCTTTAGGAGTACATCCAAGCATAACCATAAATAATTTTTGCATATTATGTAATATTCTTTAAAGTTTAGAAGTTATAAAATTATCATTTTAAACTTAAAAATTATGAATAACTTTTTTAAAACAATTTTAGCAGGATGGGGAGCTAAAAAATTAGGCGGAGGTTGTATAAGTACCATCATCATTTTTATCATTTTATATTGGTTATTGGGTAAATTTTAATAACAGATAAAATATATAGTTTGGAAACATTTATATGAAAAAATTAATTTTAAAAATTCAATTTCAATAAATTTGCAGCCATCATAATAAACTAAAAAAATGCTTCAAAAATTAAAATCTGGTTGGCAAAACATAAATTATAAAGTCGAAATTTTAGCGGGATTAACTGTCGCAATGACAATGATTCCCGAATCGTTATCCTTTGCTATTTTAGCAGGATTAAACCCGTTAAATGGTTTATATGCTGCCTTTATAATGGGCTTGGTTGCTGCTGTTTTTGGAGGTCGACCTGCCATGATTTCTGGTGGCGCAGGTGCAACGGTTATTGTACTTATTGCTTTGATGCAATCGCATGGAATTGAATATATTTTCGCAACCGTACTTTTAGCTGGTTTAATGCAAGTTTTGGTTGGAGTTTTTAAATTAGGAAAGTTTATTCGCTTGGTACCAGAATCAGTAATGTATGGTTTTGTAAATGGATTGGCAGTCGTTATTTTTATGTCTCAACTAAAACAATTTAAAGTTTTAGAAAATGGTAGCGAAGTTTGGATGCAAGGAACTGAGTTGTACAAAATGATAGGACTAACGCTACTCACCGTATTAATTGTATATCTTTTTCCAAAAATATCAAAAAAAATTCCAGCTTCGTTAGTAGGAATCTTAGCTGTATTTGCATTAGTTTCTATTTTTTCGATAGATACCAAAACGGTTAAGGACATTGCGTCAATATCGGGGGATTTCCCTCCCTTCCATTTTCCAATGGTTCCGCTTACGTTAGAAACTTTACAAATTATTTTTCCGTACGCACTCGTTATGGCTGGTGTTGGTTTAATAGAAACCCTACTAACATTAACTGTTGTTGATGAAATGACCGAATCGCGTGGCGATAGCAATCAGGAATGTATAGCCCAAGGGTCTGCTAATGTTTTAAACGGATTGTTTAACGGAATGGGTGGTTGTGCCATGATTGCACAAACTTTTGTAAACGTAAATGCAGGTTCGCGTACACGACTAGCTGGTGTTATTGGAGCTTTTACCATTTTAATTATCATTTTGGTTGGCGCCCCTTTTATTGAAAAAGTACCTATGGCAGCTTTAACAGGTGTGATGATGGTAGTGGCCTTTTTAACTTTTAAATGGAGTAGTTTAAAGTTTATAAAAAAAATGCCTAAAGCAGATACTATTGTAATGTTAGTTGTAATGGCTATTACTATTTTTATGCACAATTTAGCCCTGGCAGTTTTAGCAGGTGTTATAATATCGGCCTTAGTTTTTGCATGGGAAAGTGCCGTTCGTATTAGAGCGCGTAAATTTATTGATGAAAAAGGGATTAAACATTACGAAATTTATGGCCCTTTATTTTTTGCATCTGTCTCAAATTTTATGGAGAAATTTGATCTTGAAGAAGATCCAGAATTTGTAATTGTTTCTTTTAAAGAAAGTCGTATTTCCGATATTTCAGGTATTGAAGCTTTAAACAAGCTGACCGAAAAATATGCAGCAAAAGGAAAAAAACTACAACTCACTCATTTATCAACAGATTGTATTAAACTATTAAACGACTCTGCTGATTTAGTAAAAATTAATGTAAAGGAAGATCCAACGTATAAAATTCCGCATAATTAAAATAAAAAAAAGTGCCCCAAAAAGTTAGACTTTTTGGGGCACTTTTTTTTATGAATTTTATAATTTTTGATAAAAAAGATCGTTCTGAACATCTGATTTTTCATATTCATTTTTATCAGATATTTTAATTTGATCAGGATACAAAACTCCTTGCAGATGATCGTATTCGTGCTGACAAATCACAGCAGTATAACCTTCGATTATTTCGTTGTGTTCGTTGCCTTGTAAATCACAATATTCAATTTGTATCACTAAGCTACGATACACCATTCCGCTTTGATCTGGTATCGACAAACAACCTTCTTTCCCGTAACGTTTAATTGCAGAATACCACGTTATTTTAGGATTTACAAAAAACTCAAAAGGTGCATTTGGTTTATCCATACGTTTTACCCAAAAAGCTTTACGAGCAATTCCAACTTGTGGTGCGGCAATTCCCACGCCACGACTTTTTGGATCAAGCACGGTTGCTAGCATTCGGCTGGCTAATTTTTCCAGATGTTTGTCTTTTTTATGAATCGGTTCGGTTGGCTGAATTAAAAAAGTATAATCATCATCGTTTGTGGTTTGAAGCACGCGCATAGGTTGATTACTTGTCCCATTTTCAATTAAATCTATTTCTTGTTGGGTGAATTTAGAACTTTTATTTTGTGCTTGCATAGTGATGAAAATACAGCTTAAGGTAAGAATTGAAAGTATTTTTTTCATGACAATTAAATTTAAGTAAAGGTACGGCGTAAAACAAAAAAAGTTCAACCTAAGTTGAACTTTTTTTGTTATAATTCTGTTATGATGAATTCACTACGTCTGTTTAATTGGTGTTGTGCTTCAGTACACTTTACACCATCTGCACACTCATTAACTAATTGATATTCTCCATAACCTTTACCCGTTAAACGAGATTTATCAATTCCTTGTTTTATCATCCAAGCTACTGTAGATTTCGCTCTTCGATCAGATAATTTTTCATTATACTGTTTTGATGCTCTTGAGTCGGTATGAGAACGTACATCAATTTTCATGGTTGGATACTGTTTCATTACTTCAACAATTTTAGCTAAATCTGTAGCTGCATCAGGTCGAATATTAGATTTATCTAAATCAAAATAAATAATTTCAATTTTAAATACTTTAGCTAAATCATCACCTATTTTAACTGGGTGAATTGTTGGTTCGGCCGTCAAATTATGAGTTGTTATTCCGGACTCGTTTGGAGGGAAGACCACAGGAACTTCAGCGGTATTGTATCCTTCTTTTTCAATTTTAACTACATATTTTGTATCTGTATTTAATTCAGGTACATTGTAATTTCCTTTATCGTCTGTTTTAACAACAATTGGATTTTGATAGTTTTGATCGTAAAAGGTTAAAGTTGCGTCAGCAATAGGTTCTGTTGTTACAATATCTGTAAGTGTTCCTGTCACAGCTACAATTTTTTGATTTTGTATTGGTTTAGTTTGTGTAAAACGGTAAATATCGTCATTACCTATACCACCTTGTCTGTTAGAGGTTAAAAAACCAATAGTATTATCTTTAATTATAAAACTAAAATCGTCCATGGTCGAGTTTGCTGGCTCACCAATATTTTGTACGTATTTAAAATTTCCGTCAGCTTCTGGGAAAGCGATAAAAATATCTAATCCACCTAAACCTGGTCGTCCATCAGTAGAAAAATACAATTCGTTATCTTGAGAAATAAACGGGAAAGTCTCGCGACCTTCGGTATTAATATTTGGTCCTAAATTAACAGGTTCGCCAAAGCTTCCATCAGCTTTTATTTCTACTTTAAATAAATCCGATTGCCCAATACTTCCTGGCATATCAGAAACAAAATATAACGTTTTTTCATCAACACTTAACGCAGGATGTGCTACGTTATAATTGTTGCTATTAAAAGGTAACTCTTGTACATTATCCCATTTGTTGTTTACTAATGTTGCTTTGTAAACTTTTAACAAGATTGTTTTGTCGATATTTGTACGTTTTTTTCCTTCGTTATAATTGTTTCGAGTGAAGTACATGGTGTTTCCATCTTTAGTGAAAACAGGTGTAGATTCATGAAACTTAGTCGAAATTTGTTTCGAAAATTGTTTTGGATTCGTAACCGTGCCATCTTCTGCTAAATCCGCTTGATAAAGCGTTGTAAAAGCCTCGCCTGTCCAAGAATGTACGCGTTTTATAATTTTTGATGTATCGCGTGCAGTTGTAAATACAATTTTATCTTGATAAAAAGCTGTCCCGTAATCTGATTTACTAGAATTAATGTTTGCGTTTTCAATATTTAATCGTCCCGAATTGCTTTTGATTTCCTCTAAATAATTCGTTTGATTTGCAAACAATTTAACACGTGAGTCCGATGCATTACGCTTTGCAAACTCGTTCATCATTAAATCTGATGTTGTATAATCGCCTTTAGATTTAAGAGCAACTGCGTATCTGTAATAATATTCAGGTTCTTGATTGGGCTCTAAAGCAATTAGTTTTGCATAGGTATTTACTGCATTTTCGTATTGTGCATTAAAGTAATATGAATCTCCTAATTTTTGGTAAATATCAATTGATTCATGTCCTTTTTCTACTACTTTTTCATAAACTTCAATCGCATTAATATATGCTAATTTATCGTATTTTTTTGTAGCAGAATTGATTGTATTTTGAGCGAAAACAGATGTGGCAATACCAATCCATAATCCAAAACTTACTATATTTTTTTTCATGATGCTATCAAATTAGAAGAAACGAGGTGTAATCACTTTATTTACATTGTTTAAGAATTCATATCTCAAGAAAATTTCGTGAGACCCCGAGTTGTAGTTTGCTAATCGCGTTGTTTCCGCATCATAAGCATATCCAATAAATAATTGATTTGAGATTTGGAAACCTGCCATAACACTTACAGCAGCATCCCAACGGTAAGCTGCTCCAAGAGTGAATTTTTCGTACAACCAAAAGTTCGCAGAAAGGTCAACCTGTAACGGCGCGCCTTGTACAAATTTTGTCATAACGGCTGGTTTTAATTTTAAATCAGAACTCAAATCAAAAACGTGTCCTCCTATAAAATAAAAGTGCATCTTTTCATTCGCTACAGAGTAACTATTGTCATCGTAGTGTTTTGTTTGTAAGAAATTAGGAATAGAAACACCAAAATATGTTTTATCAGAATGCAAATATAAACCTGCACCAAAGTTAGGGTTTAATTTGTTTTCGATATTGTTTTGAAAACGAGGATCGGCTTGATTGTAGATGTTTAATTTTGTAAAATCTACATCTAAAAAGTTTAAAGATCCTTTTAATCCAAATGACAGTTTATAATTTTCGCTTACTGGCATTGAGTAGGATAAATCTACCGAAAAATTATTTTCTTTAGTTGGACCAATTTTATCATTTACTAATGATACTCCTAAGCCTAAACCACTTTCTGAGATTGGTGTGTTGATTGAGAATGAGTTTGTTGTTGGTGCTCCATCCATTCCTACCCATTGGGTACGATGCAATCCAAAAACACTTAACACACCACGTGAACCTGCATAAGCAGGATTCACGTTGATTGTGTTATACATATATTGTGTGTATTGAGGATCTTGCTGTGCAAATGATGCAAAGCTACTTATCAATGCTACAATTGATGTTATTATTTTTTTCATATTCAGTAATTGAAATATTATCTATTTAAATATAAATAACTTTGTATTTTATGAGTTTTACCACTTAAATCTTTATATCTAAAAATGTAGAAATATGTACCTACTGGTAACGGCTCTCCGCTACTTACTGTAACGCGTCCTTCCGAATATCCTTTAAATACTTTATCAGCATTATTATATCCGCTTTGCTCATAAACTAATACGCCCCAACGGTTATAAATCTCAAGCTTATTATCTGAGTAACACTCTACTCCTTGGATATAGAAAAAGTCATTCATACCATCATCATCAGGAGAGATAGCGTTAAAGATATTAATTTTACACCCTTCAACAACAACAATTGTTGGATTATTATCAGAATATTCACTAAAATCCGAATCATCTGTCACTAAATCATCATTTAGCGTTGTTCCTAATGCTGTTGCTTGATTTGTTACCGAACCGTTTATTAAATCTTGTAATGTTAAAGCATAAACAGCAGAGTAAGCTGTGTTATTAGTTTCATCTGGGTTTAAAACAGCAATTGGATTACCTGTTAATATTAAACCTGGTAAAGTATCCTCAACAATTACATTATATAAAGAAACTGTTCCTGTATTTTTTATACTAAATTGATATGAAATTGTTTCACCTACTTGTGCCACGCCGTCACCATTTTCGTCATTAAACACTGCTGTTTTGATGATCGATATTTGAGGATCCTGAATCAGCTCTGTACTTGTTGGTTCATCATTTTCATTAGTTGTACCCGAAATATCAAACACTAAATCTCCGTTAGGAGCTGTTGATTGTACTTCTGCGCTATTAACAACTAAACCTAAGTTTACATCGTTTTGAGTTAATATGTACACTAACTGTAACGTTGTGTTTTGCCCTGGATCTAATGTGTTTGGTGCAAAAGCTAAATCTGTTACATTTAATAAGGCATCTGATAAAGCTACATTACTTAAAGTTACATTTCCGGTGTTTGTTGCAACAAAAGTATAGGTTATTGTTTCCCCAACTTCAGCATATCCGTTTGCATTCTCATCATTAAAAATTGATGTTTTAATTAACGTAATTGCTGGATTTTGTACTAATTGAGTACGGGTTGGATCGTCATTAGTTATTGTTGAACCTGAGATGTCACTTACTGGTGTTCCTATTGTTGAAACTCCTGAAGCAGTTGCTGTGTTAGTTACTGAACCTGCATTTAAATCTGCTAAAACAATATCATAAGTTACCGTAACTGTTGCTGATGCTCCTGGCGCTAATGTTGATGGTACTACAGCAATTGCTGTTGCTGATAACATTGTATCATTAATTTCTAAATTGTTTAATGTTATGTTTCCTGTATTAGTAACTGTAAACGTATAAATAATTTGATCGCCAATAACCTGTGCCGATTTAACTAAAGCTACTTGTGCTACTTCTGGAATTTGCACAACAATTGTTGATTCTGAAGTTAAACCATTACTATCTGTAACAAGATATGGTATTGTAATCTCAGTACCTCCTTCGTATGAATTTCCAGGAGTAACCGTAAACGAACCATCATTATCAATAACAATTGTTACGTCATTTGGTAAGTTAGGTGTAGTAACTGATGTTATTGTCCCTGAACCTGGTATAATTGTTACTTGATCTGAAACTGGTGTGTTTGGTGATGTTGAAACAATTATTCCTGTTGTTTCTGGTCCTTGGTTTACCGTAAAGGTAACTGTAGCTGTATCACAGTTTGCAGGTGTTGCTCCTAACTCACAAATAGTATAAGTAAAACTATAATTTCCTGGTAAAACTCCGTCGTTTACAGAAATACTTCCGTCTGAATTAATCGTTACGTTATCCGCGTCAGGTCCGTTTACAACTATTGTTATGTCCAACGGATCGATTGGATTGGTATTAAATGTATCGTTTGTATAAATGTTTCCAAGATTTGCTCCTGAATTTACATTTCCAAAACTGTCATCTACCGCATCTATTGGATTAGTTACAATCACGTTTCCGGTTACTGTTTCACAATTTGATGGAGTTGAGCCAAATTCACAAATCGTGTATTCAAATGGATAATCGCCACTTGGAGTTCCTGGAGTTACTGTTATTGTTCCTTCTGGCGTTACTATTATTGGTGATCCTACTAATGGAATATTAGTAATTATAACATTACCTGTTGGGTTACTTGGAGTTATAGGACTGATTGGCGTACCATTAATTGTGTCATCATCTGACACTACTGGTGAATTAGGTTGACCTGGTGTGTATGGAATGTTAGGATCGTTTTCTCCTTCTATAACATTTAATACTACAACTGTTACAGTAGCTATATCACAATTTGCTGGTGTTGCTCCTATTTCACAAATCTCATAGGCTGTAGTATAAGTGCCTGATGGTGTTCCAGCAACAACTGATACATTTCCGTTAGAATCTACTAAAATATTAGTTGCTGAACCTGTTTGAGAAACTGTTACTACTCCTGTTGTAGCCGTATTCGCTCCTAATGTATCATTACCTAATACATTTCCTACAACTCCTGCTATGTTAGATACTGATCCGTAATTATCATCTACAGCATCTATTGGATTAGTTACAATCACGTTTCCGGTTACTGTTTCACAATTTGATGGAGTCGAACCAAATTCACAAATCGTGTATTCAAATGGATAATCGCCACTTGGAGTTCCTGGAGTTACTGTTATTGTCCCTTCTGGCGTTACCGTTATTGGTGAACCTACTAATGGAATATTAGTGATTATAACGTTACCTATTGGGGTACTTGGTGTTTTAGGAATGATTGGTGTATCATTGATTGTGTCATCATCTGAAACTACTGGTGAATTAGGTTGACCTGGTGTGTATGGAATGTTAGGATCGTTTTCTCCTTCTATAACATTTAATACTAC
>CANRKI010000011.1 GCA_947631175.1 uncultured Flavobacterium sp. | reverse complement strand
CCTCTTGGGCTCGAACCAAGGACCCTCTGATTAACAGTCAGATGCTCTAACCAACTGAGCTAAGGAGGAAGGTGTGTGTTACCTTTATTGCGGTGCAAATATAAATCGATTTTTTATACTTGCAAACATTTTTTTAAAAAATTATTTCACGAATTTATCGACTATTAATTCAAAAATGTCTTTCCCAAAAGTTAATGCCATTAGTGTCAACAAGATAATCATTCCTGTGGTTTGCACATATCCCATTGTTTTTTCTGATAATTTTTTTCCTGTAATCATCTCAGCGATGGTAAAAAGTGCATGTCCACCATCTAAACCTGGTATTGGAAGGATGTTCATGAACGCTAAACCAATTGAAAATAATGCTGTGAAATTCCAAATAAATTCCCAGTTCCAGGTATCAGGTAAAGCTCTAGCAATACCAATTGGAGATTTAACATGTTTGTAAGCTTCTGTTTTTGGACGTAAAATTAATTTAAACTGTTTTACGTTGTACACAATTAATTGATACGACTCATCAACTGCTGCAGACACAGCTTCACCAATTGAAAGTTTATTAACAATTTGAAAGTCTTTAGAAATATCTGTTCTATTAAACACACCTATTTTACCATCTTCAGTAACTTTTGAAGACAGATCTATTGGTGTTCCATTACGTAAAACATTTAACGTTACGTCTTGATTTTTATATTTTCCTAAAGCAGTAGATAATTCGTCCTGAAATGTTATTGGTGAACCATTTACACCCAGAATTTTATCTCCTTTTAAAACACCCGCCTTTTGAGCTAACATTCCCGGAATAACAGAGTCTACTTGTACTATTGCAAGTCGTGGCTGAATAAAATCTTTACCTTCTCCTCCTAAAATATCTTTTTTAGCCTCGTCTGATAAAACAAAAGATTCTTGCATACCATTACGTTCAACTACAACATGATCCCCTAAAAGTAAATCTAAAGTCATACGGTTAAAACGCTCCTGAAATTTACCATCTACAGCAACAATTTTATCTCCGTTTTTAAAACCTGCGTTTAATCCTGATTCACCAAAAGCTAATCCATTTTTCTGAATTGCTTCTGTAGAAATATATTTTTGACCATAAGTTGTATAAACTACAGTATAAATAAGCCAAGCTAATAAAACATTAACAATAATACCACCAAGCATGATTATTAAACGTTGCCAAGCTGGTTTGGATCTAAACTCCCAAGGTTGTGGCTCTTGCTTTAGTTGCTCTGTGTCCATACTTTCATCAACCATTCCGGCTAATTTTACGTAACCACCAAGAGGCAACCACCCTATTCCCCACTCTGTATCACCAATTTTCTTTTTAACTAAAGAAAATCCAGCGTCCATAAATAAATAAAATTTTTCAACTTTTACTTTGAACATTTTTGCTGTGATGTAATGTCCAAATTCGTGTAGTATAACTAATACGGATAAAATAAAAAGGATTTGTCCTACTTGAATCATTTTTCTGTTTGGATTAATTTGTATGTTGGCAAAAGTAAACTTTTACTTTTACTTTTAAAGTGTTATTTTATAACTATTAATGTTTTATGAATTTTTTAAGGCTCACACCACGGGTTGTTTCTATCTTAACTAAATAAGTTTGGCTAGGCAAATCACTAACATCAATACTATTCATCAATGTTTGTTTACTCAATTTTCCATCTAAACTATAAACCGTAACTTTTTTTATTTCTATAGTATTTGGCACCTCAATGTATAAAATATTTTTTACAGGATTGGGGTGAATGACCACTTGATTTTCAAACGCAATTTGATTAATCGAAAGCGTTATAGTGTTGTTTTTTGAAATAATATCAGCATCTGGATTAAAAATAACTTGTGTCGCTGGTTCACTCAAGTCTAAAATAAAAGTTTGATTATTGCTGGTGTTATTTACTAAAAAATCTTCAAAATTAGTTGCATCATAAAACACCCTAAATTTTAACGGCATCTCGAAAAACGAAACTGAATTGTGTGACTGCGACTGAGCTACGTTTATTTGTAATTGATTGTTCGCTATATTTTGAACTGAAACTGTATACGTTGGGTAACCTTGATTGTAAATCCAGTCATTAAAAAACTCGGTTAAGCTACTACCATGAACGGCTTCCAAATGCGATTTTAACTGTTGTGTTGTGGCATGGCTGTATGCTAACAAAGGATCATTTAAATAATTTTGTAAGGCTTGATAAAAATTTACATCACCCATTACGTAGCGCAACATATGTACAACCATTGAGCCTTTGTTATATGAAATTCTACCATTAAAAATTCCGTTTATAGAACTCGCTTGTGTATCAGTTAAATATAAATTCCCTCCCGGTAACGAAGTGATGTTATTAATTTTAGATTGTTTCCAGTTTTTAAATGAGTTTACTCCTATCAAATGTTCCTCAACCAAACCTGTTGTATATTCAGCGAAACCTTCATTCAACCATATATCGTTCCAAGTGGCACAAGTAACTTTATTACCAAACCACTGATGTCCAAGCTCGTGTGCAATTAAACTTCGAGACCAAGCTCCCATAAACGACATCGTAGAGTGCTCCATTCCGCCTCCAAAAGTAAATTCGGCATGTCCATAATGTTCTGTACGATAAGGATAAGGGCCAAACAAATTTTCGAATAAATTAAAAATATGAGGTGTTATAGCAACAGCGGCCTGCTTGTTTGATAGATTAGATGGATAAAAATAATTCAGAATAGGCACATCATTAGCAACACCCGCTACCTGAGAGTAAAGTGTGTAATTAGCCACTGCAACCGCAACTAAATAAGATGGAATCGGATAAGCATGTCTAAAATGTGTTGTTGTTAAATTGTTTGGTAAGGTAGTTTGTGATATTTGAACACCGTTAGCTACAGCTTTATAGTTTGATGGATGTGTAATTAAAATATCAATAGTATCAATTTTATCTCCCAAATCATTTTTACAAGGCCACCAATCTTTAGCTCCAAAAGGCTGAGAAAGCGTCCAAGTATAATCCGTTCCGCCACTATTTCCGTATGCAAAAGCCTCATCTGCACGGTTTGGATTTCCTGAATACGTAATCTCAACAACTAATTCGGAATTTGTTTCTGCTTGTTGATTCAAATAAATAACAAGTTCATTATTAGCTTGCGAAAAAGTTAAATCTTGATTTGCTAAACGTACCAAACTCACGTTTAAATTCGCATGTAAGTCAAAAACTAGTGTTGTTGTGGGATCTAGAACTTTTAAAGTTGTAGTAACTTTTCCAGAAATCGCGGGTTGATTTGGCGTTATGTTTAACTCTAAGCGTTGGTGCTTAATATCATAATTTTGGGTATTTGGATTTACTCTAGCATTAAACTTTGGCAAAGCCCTCATGGCTTCATGTTGCGAAAGGTTTTCTACCGCATTTTCTTGCGCTATAGCAAAAAAGGAAGCGAATAGTATAGGTAAAAGGTATAACTTTTTCATTGGTAAATAACTATCTATCAAAAGTAATAAATAAAATTAGATTTTTTTAACTGGTGTTAACTCCGCGTACATATTTAAAATAAAAGCCATAAAGAATAGAGATAATTACATTGCAATTGTTTAAATTTGCTACTTAATACATTATTAAACTTATGTTACAAATAGCCTTTATTAGAGAAAATCAAGAGAAAGTGGTGAAAGCCCTTACGAAAAGAAATCTTGATGCAGCTGATTTAATCCAAAGAGTAATTGACTTAGACGAAACACGCAGAAGCACTCAAGTGGAATTAGATAATATTTTAGCTGAATCCAATAAACTATCCAAAGACATTGGAGCTTTAATGAAAGCTGGAGAAAAAGCTAAGGCAGATATTTTAAAACAAAAAACTGTTGACTTCAAAGAAAAATCAAATGAATTAGCTGAAGTTTTAAAATCGGTTACCGAAGATTTAACACAAGAATTATATAAAATTCCAAACACACCAGCTGATATTGTTCCAGAAGGAAAATCAGCAGATGATAATTTAAATGTTTTTGAAGCTGGGGTAATTCCTACTTTACACGAAGGTGCAGTACCTCATTGGGAATTAGCTAAAAAATACGACATTATTGATTTTGAATTAGGTGTTAAAATTACTGGAGCAGGTTTCCCTGTTTACAAAGGTAAAGGAGCTAAGTTACAACGTGCCTTAATTTCTTACTTTTTAGATAAAAACTCTGAAGCAGGATACGACGAGGTACAAGTACCACACTTAATTAACGAAGAATCAGGTTACGGAACAGGACAATTACCAGATAAAGAAGGTCAAATGTACCACGTAGGTGTTGATGATTTATACTTAATCCCAACTGCCGAGGTTCCGGTTACTAATTTATATCGCGATGTAATTTTACAAGAAACAGATTTTCCAATCTGTAAAACAGGATATACACCTTGTTTCCGTCGTGAAGCTGGTTCATACGGAGCACACGTTCGTGGATTAAATCGTTTACACCAATTTGACAAAGTAGAGATTGTTCGTATCGAACATCCTGAAAAATCATATGAAGCTTTAGACGGAATGGTAGATCACGTTAAAGGAATTTTAGATGAATTAAAATTACCTTACCGTATTTTACGTTTATGTGGTGGCGACATGGGATTCACTTCTGCTTTAACATATGACTTTGAAGTGTTCTCTACAGCGCAAGATCGTTGGTTAGAAATTTCATCTGTTTCTAACTTCGAAACTTTCCAAGCAAATCGTTTAAAATTACGCTTTAAAGGAAAAGACGGAAAAATGCAATTAGCACATACACTTAACGGATCGTCATTAGCTTTACCTCGTGTTTTAGCTGGTATTCTAGAGAATTACCAAACACCAGAAGGTATCGTTATTCCTGAAGTGTTACGTAAATATACAGGGTTCGATATTATTGACTAATTCAATAATAACCTGAAAACCTTAATATAAACAATGTACTACTGTAGTTTTTTTGCTACATTAGTACATTGTTTTTTTATTTTATACATTCTTTGATCATGAAAAAGGTTTTACACATTTTATTTTTCTTCCTTATCACTAATCAATTACTAGCTCAAAAATCAGAGCTTGCCAATTCGTATTTTGAAAAAGGAGAATTTAGTAAAGCAGTCACTTTTTATGAAGAATTTTATAAAGAAAAACCTTTTGCACAAGTAAACTATCCAAGACTTATTACTTGTTATCAAGAGTTAAAAAGCTATCAAAAAGCCGAAAAACTAATTAAAGAACGTATTGAAAAATACAGCCAATATCAATGCTATGTAGATTTAGGCTACAATTACCAACTACAAAAAAACAACGCAGAAGCAGTTAAAAATTACGAAAAAGCCATTTCTTTAATTAAAGAAAATCAAAACTATGTATATGGCATTGCCCGCGAATTCGAAAATAAAGTTTTAGTAGATTATGCCATACAGGCATACGAATTAGCAATTGCCGAAAACGAACATTTAAACTTTGATTATCAACTTTCTCTTTTATACGGACAAAAGGGCGATTTGGAAAAGATGACACAAAAGTTGTTAGATTACGCAAATAAAAATCAAAACTCAGTAACACTCGTGCAAAATATGCTGGCGAGATATATGAATGAGGATGCCGAGGCAAACTTTTCTAATCAATTACGTAAATCACTTTTAAGCAGAGTACAAAACGAACAAGATATTTTTTGGAATCATTTTTTAAGCTGGTATTTTGTACAACAACAAGATTATGAAAAAGCTTTTGTACAAGAAAGAGCTATTTTTAAACGCGAAGGAAACAATATCAACAAATTAATATCCCTAACTCAAGCTGCTGTTGCCGAAAATAAAATAGAAGTCGCAACTGAAATGGCCGACTTTGTTTTAAACAACACCATAGATGTACAAACACAAATTGTCATTCAAACGATTAAAAACAAAATAACAATAAAAAACAGCCCAAAATCAGCATACAACGATATTAAAACAACTTTCGAAAATCAAATACAAAACTACGGTATAACCAAAAGTTCAATTCCCTTAGTAATACAAATCGCACGTTTTGATGGTTTTGAACTCAATAATTTTAACAATGCAAAGGCTAAAATAGATCAATTATTAAAACTACCTTTGTCAGCCTTTGAAATGGGCGAAGTAAAAGGATTATTGGCCGATTTATATCTTTCAAACGAAAAATTTAACCAAGCCATAGTGTATTATGCTCAAATTCAGGACGACTTAAAAAATCATGAAATTGGACACGAAGCACAATTTAAAATGGCCTTAACAAGTTATTTTAAAACCGACTTTGATTGGGCGCAAAAACAATTTAAAGTACTAAAGCAATCAACTTCGCTTTTAATAGCAAACGATGCGTTAGATTATTTTTTATTGATAAATGATGTTACACAGCAAGACACAGTTAAAGTAAGTTTAACTAAATTTGCAAAGGCAGATTTTTTAAAATTTAAAAAACAAAATACCCAAGCGCAAACCGCATATACAGCCATTTTAAAGGAGCATGCAGGCGAAGCGATTGAGGATGTAACCTTATATAGACTTGCGCAAGTAAATCACGATTTAGCTTTACCTAAACAGGCTATTGCCAATTTAGAGTTACTTTTGCAGAAATTTCCGGAGAGTTTGTATCGCGACGATGCTTATTTTTTATTAGGAAATTGGTATAGCGAAAACATTGACTTAGAAAAGGCAAAACAAAACTTTGAAAATATTATCATAAATCATCAAAATAGTATCTACTTTTTAGAAGCTCAAACTAAGTACAGAAAACTACGCGGTGATCAAAACATATAGAATATATGATTATTTATAACGTAACAATGAATATTGATGAAACTGTGCATGAACAGTGGATGAATTGGATGAAAAACTCTTTTATTAAACAAATGATGCAAACGCCATATTTCAAATCGGCGCGTATGGTAAAAGTTTTAGTAAACGAGGAAATGGGCGGACTTACCTAC
This sequence comes from uncultured Flavobacterium sp., assembly GCA_947631175.1. Taxonomy (GTDB): domain Bacteria; phylum Bacteroidota; class Bacteroidia; order Flavobacteriales; family Flavobacteriaceae; genus Flavobacterium. Next base: position 32,126 of record CANRKI010000011.1, on the reverse strand, counting down.
TCAACCCAATTCGAGACCGATAGTACAGATACGTTAGCAAAATTCTATGCAAACGAACACGATATTTTATTAGGCGAAGGATATAAACTTTTTGCAGATAAAATGTTGATTTTTGCAACAGAATTAGCAGTTTTAGAAGAATATTAATTCCATACAAAAAAATGATGGAGAAAGTAAAAGCAAAAAAACATTTAGGACAACACTTTCTAAATGACGAAAATATAGCTCGAAAAATTGCCGACGCCCTAACTTTAGAAGGGTACAACAAAGTAATTGAAATTGGGCCAGGAATGGGTGTTTTAACAAAATACATGTTAGAAAAACCTATTGAAACTTGGGTAATCGAAATTGATACCGAATCGGTTGAATATTTAAAAAATCATTATCTAAAGCTTTCAAACAAAATTTTATCCGAAGACTTTTTAAAATACGATTTAACCAAAAATTTTGGTAACGAACCTTTCGCAATCATCGGAAATTTCCCGTACAACATTTCATCACAAATTGTGTTTAAAACACTCGAAATGCGCGATCAAATCCCAGAATTTGCAGGTATGTTTCAAAAAGAAGTAGCAGAACGTATTTGTGAACCTAAAGGTAGTAAAGCCTACGGTATTTTATCCGTACTTACTCAAGCTTTTTACGATACCGAGTATTTATTTACCGTATCCGAAAACGTTTTTACGCCACCACCAAAAGTAAAATCAGGTGTAATGCGTATGAAACGTAAAGAAAATTACAAATTACCTTGCGACGAAAAATTATTTTTTAATGTAGTTAAAACTGCATTCAACCAACGTCGTAAAACATTACGTAACAGTTTAAAAGGTTTAAACTTATCCGACGAATTAAGAGCCGACGAATTTTTAAACCTACGACCAGAACAAGTTAGTGTACAAGAATTTATAGACTTAACTTTAAAAATACAAGCCAATGGAATTTAAAATCAGTAACGAATTTATCCAAGAGATTGAAAGCTTAATTGCTAATAAAAACGAGACCGAAATTATTCGTAAACTCGAGGATATTCACTTTGCTGATATTGCCGAATTAATGAACGAGTTAAAAGGAGAAGATGCAGGCTATCTGTTTAAAATCCTTGATTCTGGTATTAGTTCGGAAATTCTATTAGAACTTGATGATGAAGTTCGAGAAAAAATCTTAAACAACCTTTCGGCTAAAGAAATTGCTGAAGAGTTAGACGAAATGGATACCGATGACGCGGTAGACATCATTGCTGAATTACCCCAAGAAATTAAAGACGAGGTAATTTCGGAGCTTGAAGATTTTGAACACGCAAAAGATATTGTTGAGTTATTACGCTACGACGAAGATACCGCCGGAGGGTTAATGGCTAAGGAATACATTAAAGTTAACGAAAACTGGAATGTATTAACTTGTATTCAAGAAATTAGAAAACAAGCCGAAAACGTTTCACGCGTTCATTCTATTTACGTAGTCGATGACGAAGATCGTTTAAAAGGAAGACTTTCCTTAAAAGACCTTATCACATCATCCACAACCACACAGATTAAAGACATTTTTATACCAAAAGTGGACTCTGTAAAAGTTGATACCGAGGATGTTGAAGTCGCACGTATCATGCAAAAATACGACCTCGAGGCCATTCCTGTAATCGACGAAACCGGTCGATTAGTTGGTCGCATCACCATTGACGATATCGTTGACGTAATTAAAGAAGAGGCCGATCGTGACTACCAATTAGCAGCTGGTATCTCGCACGACGTTGAGGCTGATGATAGTATATGGGAACTTACAAAAGCGCGACTTCCGTGGTTATTACTTGCCTTAGGTGGTAGTTTTGTAGCCGTAAACATTTCCGAAAACTTTAGCAGTGCCATGGAAAAATACGCAACCTTATTTTTCTTCACACCACTTGTAGCGGCAATGGCTGGAAACGTTGGTGTACAATCGTCTGCAATTATTGTACAAGGTTTAGCAAATAACAGCCTATCTGGCTCACTATGGCGTCGTTTAGGTAAAGAGATGCTGCTTGCCTTATTAAACAGTTCTGTACTAGCAATCTTACTTTTATTAGGCACACATTTTTATATGGGTACCTCGTACGAAGTATCGACCACCATTGTTATAGCATTAATCAGCGTGATGATTTTAGCCAGTTTAGTTGGTACATTTGTACCTATAATGCTACACCGTTACAACATAGATCCAGCAATAGCAACGGGTCCGTTTATCACCACTAGTAACGACATTTTTGGATTATTAATCTATTTTTCTATCGCTAAATTAATTTTAGGATTTTAGAACCATTTATTTTTAAAAAATTCGCTATATTTAATTTGGACTAAAAACAATAACAATGTTAAAAAGGGAATAGATGTATACAAATTTTTAATTGTGAAGATGAATTAATCCATCTTTGTGGAAAATTAAACCTTTTGGTTACCTACTAGTATTAAATACCAAAGGAGAGTGTATTGCTGTTAGCGAAAATTCTGGTAAATTATTTGACGAGATATCGAAAAACTTATTAAAAAAAGATTTAATATATTCCGAAAATTTAATTGACACTAAAATAAATAGTAACATTTTAACATTAGAGGAAAATCATTTAAATAATAAAATCGATTATTATCATATTAATATTAACGATATTGACTACAGATATCTGTTTACTTAGATAGCGATAAAATTTTCTTAGAATTTGAAGAAAATGAAAAAGTTGATTTAGATATATTTACATTTGAAGAAATAAAATCCGAAATTGATAATTCTGAAAACATATGGCAATCACTAGCCGATAAAATATATCAAATTATAAATTCTGACCGCCTAATGATTTACCAATTCCTACAAGATGAAACTGGAATTGTTCTTGCGGAAAGTATTAAAGGAAATTTACCCTCGGCATTAGGATATAGGCATCCAGAATTTGACATTCCTAAACAAGCGAGAAAATTATTTACTACAAATTTAGATAGACAAACTCCTGATATTTTTGAAGAAACTATTCAGATTATAGGATTAAAACCCTCTGAAATTAATCTGTCTAAATCAAAAATAAGAGCGATGTCTCCCAATCACCTACAATATTTAAAAAATACTAACTTAACAGCTAGTGCTAGCTTCTCGATCATTATTGATAATAAATTATGGGGATTGGTTTGCTGTCAGCATCAAGCAAAAAAATATATCACAATCCAACAACGTAAACTTTGTAATTACATTATCGATCCAATATCAAAACATTTTGAGAACAAAAAAGCCATATCAAAATTAACAAATGAGATACAGCTAAAAGATTTTGAAAATGAATTAAAAGGGAGTATAATAAGTAGTAAAAGCACGCAATACACTTTAGGTAAATACGGAAATAACTTTTTAAAAGTACTATCTGCTAGTGGATTAATCATATCATTTGGTGCCGATATCATTAGAATTGGTGAAACGCCAAAAGATGATGATTTTTACCAAATAAAAGAAGATATTGATAGTCTATATGATAGCAATACAATTTTTACTACACACGAATATTCAAACATTAAAAACAACTTTTTTATTGACACAGAAAATATATCTGGAATTGCACGAATTAATTTTGACAAGTATGGCTTAAACAGTATTTACTTTTTTAGACCGCAAAGTATAAAAGATGAAATATGGGCTGGTGAACCTAAAAAATTCATAGAATTCTCGATCGAATGTAATGCGCTCGCATACTCACCAAGGGCTTCGTTTGAGGCCTGGAAAAAACAAATTATAGGTGAATCGGAAAAATGGACAGAAGATGAAAAATTTTTTTTACATAGACTCTATTTACTAATAAAAAACTGTGTTATCATATAAAACAACAAATGAAAGTATACATGATAATGTACAACGCTTAAAAAACTTATCCTTTTAGTTAATCAAGAACAGTTTTCAGAAGTTCATAAAATTTTAACCCAAAAATTGATCAGTTAGATTATAAATTTTTAAGTCTAGTAATTTGATGGTTAAAACATGATTATAAATTATTTAATAAATAAAAAGTCCTCGACGTTTTGCTCGAGGATTTTTTTTATTTACTAAACTTCTATGGCATTAAAAGGCTAAATCAGAGCTTTATTTAGTAGTTGGCGAAGCGGGTTAGTGATGGGAGCAACTGTTTGAGCTCGTTGTGGAGCGAAGCGTAACAACAGCGAGTGCGTACAGCACGGCGCATTTTGTAGCGAAGCTAAAAATGGGAAACCCCCGAACAAATTGTTCAGGGGTTTTATATATTTAAATCGAAAAACGATTAGAAGTTGTATGATAATGTAAAGTTCCAAGTTCTACCTGCACCAAACCATACGTTGTTACGAGTATCAATACCTTTCCAAGTTGATGTAGTGTTAGCGTCAACGTGTTGAGCAGTCATACCATCAGCAATGTAAATTGTATTGAAAACGTTGTTTAAGTTGAAACGAACGTTAACTGAGTTTGCTTTTTCTTTACCAACTCTCATTGTGTACGTTGCACCAGCATCGAATAAGTTGTAAGATGGTAATTCTAAAGCGCCTTTATTATCTACTGTATTCATTTTAGAAGCATCGATTTGAGAGTATAATTGGTCTACAAAACGGTATCCAGCGTCAACTTTGATTGTGTGATTAGTTCTATCTAAAACTTTGTATGCAGCAGATACGTTTGCCATTAATTGCGCAGCATCACCTACTTTAGCATCTTTTAAGTATAAAGTTTCTGATTTGATATCACCGTTATCGTCTAAGATTGGTAAGTTTGTTTCACGATCTAAGTAAGTTGCAATAACGTTTTTACCGTATCTGTAATCACCGATAGAGAAAGATCCTTTAACATCGAAACGAGAAGTTGGACGGTATAAGAAGTCAACCTCAGCACCGTAGTGAATTTGCTCGATACCAAATAAGTTAGCTGTACCTTGAACGTTTTCTCCACCAACTGTGAATTGAGATGATCTTGTTAATACTCTATCAGCCCAAGAAGTTCTGTACACGTTAACGTTAGCATTGAATTTTTCTGAACGGAATCCGTATCCAGCTTCTAAACCGATAACAGTTTCATTTTTTAAGTTCGGGTTTAATTCGTTACGGTTATTTAAGTAAACACCATTAAAGAAAGGTTGTTTAGAATACCAACCTCCGTTTACGAATACATTGTGATTTTCGTCAATGTTGTAGTTAGCACCAGCTTTAACGTTACCACCTAACATGTTTTTCCAAGAAGTTTCCATTTCTTGACCGTAAACGATATAGTCAATACGTTTGAAACCTTGGTTAGAAAGTGCACCTTGTACGAAAGCAGTTAAGTTATCGTTAGAGTATTCTAACTGAGCAAAACCACCGTACCAGTTTACTTTACCATCGTTGTTATAGTTAATCGCATCGTTACCGTTTAAGCTAGCAAAAGGATTATAAGATACGTCTGAACCGTATGCATTGTAGAAGTATTGATTTCTTGAGCTACCATCAACAAGACGAGTAGTATCGTAGTAAGAATTATTTCCTAAGAAATTAGCAACGTTTTCGAAGTGGTACCCAACATATGTACGAGCGTCAATACCAAAATCTAAAGTAAATTTCTCAGATAATTTTTTGTTTAAAGAGATAATACCTCCGTACCAGTCGTGAGAGTTAACAGAGTTAATTGTACCAATACCTGCATTAGAATATCCCATTACACCTGGAGTATTGTTTGTAAGTGCGTTACCATTGTGAGAAAAAGCACTACCTTGGTTCCAAGCAACAATTTTATTGAAGTCCATAACACCATTAGCATCTCTAAAGATAGCGTCATCAGGATAAACAGTAACGTTTCTGTTATTAGCATCTCTATATGTAGCACGTCCATAAGCACGTCCTCCACCTCCACGTCCCCAAGAACCGTAGAATACAGAAGCTAATTTTGTAGTTTCGTTAATTTTATAGTTCCAGTTGAAAGAACCAATTGGTTTGTGGTAATAGTTACGTCTCCAGCTAAATTCTTTACCGTTTAAGTAACCCCAATCCTTATTGTATTTAATGTTTGGATCTCCATTATCAGAAGCTGCTTGAGCCTCAGCAATAGAAATATAAGTATTTCTTTGGTTGTGAGATTGAGGCGCGCCAGTAAAAGTTAATTGGAAATCGTGTTTTTTGTTTTTAGTTTCATAACCAACAGCAGCGTAGTAGTTAGATCCTTCAAAAGAAGTACCATCTACGTAACCATCACCCATAGTGTGAGATAATAAGATAGAAGCTGATAATCCGTTTTCTAATTTACCTGTGTTATAAGAAGCAGTAGACTTAAAGTAATCATCGTTTGCAAGACCTGCAGAAATACGTCCACCAGCTTTCATGTCTGATGATTTTGTTAAAATGTTGATAGTGCCACCAACAGAAGAAATAGCAAGTTTAGAAGAACCTAAACCACGTTGAACCTGCATTGCAGAAGTAACGTCAGATAAACCAGCCCAGTTAGACCAATAAACAGAAGAGTTTTCCATGTCGTTAACTGGCATACCGTTAACCATTACTGCAATGTTTTTTTGGTCGAAACCACGAATGTTAATTCTAGAATCACCAAAACCACCAGAAGATTTTGTAGCGTAAACCGATGGTGTAGAGTTTAACATCTCAGGAAATTCTTGGTTTCCTAATTTTTCAACAATTTCAGCAGCTTTAATAGTCGAAACAGCTACTGGAGTTTTGCGATCTTTAGCAACGTCTGCTACACCTTGAATCACAATTCCTTCTAACATGTTGTCTGAAGCAGAAACAGTTACATTACCAATGTTAGCAATACCGTTTTGAGCTTTAAAAGAAACTGTTTTAGTTTCGTAACCGATGAAAGAAATTACCACTTGACCTGATTCAAGATTTGTAGTTAGTTCAAAACTACCATCCATGTCAGAAGTAGCTCCGTTTGAAGTACCTTTTACAGCGATACTTGCTCCAGGAAGTCCACCTGAGTACTCACCGTCAACTACTTTACCAGTAATTTTTGTTTGAGCAAAAGCAACAGAGGTAAATACCATAAGGCATAAACTTACCCAATTTCTGAAGTTTTTCATTTTTGTTGTATTGTTATAGATTTTGGTGCAAAATTCGTTATTTTATTTTAATTAAAAGTTTACTTAATGTTAATTTTAATTTTATTTATATAATTTAACAAAATTAAAATATTGTATATTATATAATAACGAAATAAAAACGTTAAAAACAACAAATACTTAATACACTATTAACAAAAAACAAAGCTTATATTTAACAAAAACAACCTTTATTTTTTGTTTTTATTGTAATAATTTAATATTTGATTAGTAAAGAATAATTCTTTTTCGTTTAAATCCTTTAAATTATTCTCAAAAATTTTAGAACAAATTTGCTTTCCTAATTCTACACCAAACTGGTCATAACTATAAATATTCCATATTACACCTTGTACAAACGTCTTGTGTTCATATAAAGCAATTAATTTTCCGATTGATTTTGGAGATAATGATTCAAACAAAATAGTAGTTGAAGGCTTGTTTCCTGCAAAATATTTGTAAGCACGTTGATCATCATTAATCTCCATGAATCCAATTTCTTCTTTAGATCTTCCAGCCAAAAGAGCATCTACTTGTGAAAACAAGTTGGCCATTAATTTGTTATGATGTGTATTTTGTGGTACTAATGGGTTTATAAATCCAATAAAATCAATTGGTATCAATTTAGTTCCTTGGTGAATTAATTGGAAAAAGGCATGTTGGGCATTTGATCCGCAACTTCCCCAAATTATTGCCCCTGTTTGATAATCAACATTTTTACCGCTACGATCTATTGATTTACCGTTGCTTTCCATAAGTAATTGCTGTAAATAACTTGGAAAACGCTCCAAATACTCAGAATAACCAATTACAGCTTCGGTCTCGGCTAAATAAAAATTATTATACCATATTGATAACAAAGCCATAACTACTGGAATGTTTTCTTTGAAATCGGCTGTTTTAAAATGCGTATCAATTTCAAAAGCTCCCTCTAATAAGGATTCAAAGTTTTTATAACCAATTGATAATGCTATTGAAAGACCAACTGCACTCCATAAAGAATAACGTCCACCGACCCAATCCCACATTGGGAAAATATTTTCGGCAGCAATTCCAAAGGATTCAGCTTGCTTTACATTTGAGGTTACGGCAATAAAATGACGTTCGATATCTAAAATACATCCTTTTTTTAAGAACCAGTCTTTAATTGTGGTTGCATTTGATAGAGTTTCATCAGTAGTAAAAGTTTTAGATACAACAATAAACAATGTTGTTTCTGGATTTAACTTTTGTAATAAATGATGAAGATAATCACCATCAATGTTAGACACAAAGTGGGTGTTTAAATGATTTTTGTAATGTGTAAGTGCTTCGGTTACAAAACGTGGTCCTAAATCGGATCCGCCTATACCAATATTAACCACATCTGTAATGGGTTTATTGGTAAAACCTGTTCGAGCACCAGAAATAACTTCGCGCGAAAATTTTTTAATTTTCACGCGGACATTATGTACTTCGTTAACTATATTTTTGTTACCAAACTTAACTACATCACCTTTTGGAGCACGTAAAGCCGTGTGTAAAACGGCTCTATTTTCGGTTTCATTAATAATATCACCGCTAAAGTATTTTTCAATTGCATCTTGCAGTTGTACTTCGTTAGCGAGTTGTACTAATAAATCAAGTGTTTTATCGGTAAGTCTGTTTTTAGAGAAATCAAAAAACAAATCGTCTAATTGAATAGAGAATTTTGTAAATCGATCTTTATCTATTCGAAATAAATTTCTAACATCTACATCGTGTATTTCATCGAAATGCTTTTGAATTTCATTCCATGAATTTGTAGATAAAGGATCTATCGAATATAATGCCATTGGTTAATTATCTTTAATTGAGAATTTTGAATCAGCAACGCTATCAAGCTCTTGCTTTATTGTTTTTATGCTATTTAAATACAATGGAAGTTGTTTTTTATCCATTGGTTCAGCATTAGGTAGTTTTTGAGATAATGGATCTACTTGAACACCATTTTTCCAGAAACGGTAGCAAACGTGCGGTCCTGTTGCTAAACCTGTACTTCCTACTCTACCAATTACCTGGCCTTGAGCGACTCTTTGTCCTTTTTTTACTAAAATTTTGGACATATGTAAGTATTGAGTCGTGTAGGTTCCGTTGTGTTTAACTTTCACAAAATTACCATTACCGGCAGTATAACCTGTTTGCACAACGGTACCTGCGGCAGTTGTCATTATCTCTGTTCCATGTGGCGCGGCATAATCAGTACCATTATGTGCTTTCCATTTTAGTTGAACAGGATGAAAACGCTGTCTTGTAAATTTAGACGTTATTCTGAAATATTTTAGAGGAGCTTTCAAAAACATATTTTTCATTTGTTTTCCTTCCTCATCGTAATATTCAAAGTTATTTTGATCTGCTGATTTTTTAAATGGAAAGGCATACATTTTTTTACCTCTATACTCAATGAAAGAACCGTTTATCGATTCGACACCAATATATTCACCGTTTTCTAAAAATCGTTCAGTAACGTTTAAAGCAAATTTATCTCCTTTATCTAATTTGAAGAAGTCTATAGACCAAGCATAAATTCGAGATAAATTTGTAGCTATACCAGGCTGCACACCTAATCTATTTAAGGATTCTGATAACGAACCGTCTAGCTCACCAGCAACAGTACGAGTTTTTAAAACCGTAGGAATTTCTTTATCAGTAACTGAAATTGAATCCTTTAAACTGATAACCGTATATTTTAATCTACTTTTTTCGTAAATAAAATACAACAAACTATCCGTTTCTTTAGATTTAAGTAATGTATAAGGCTTACCTATTCTAATATCACGAACATTAAAGTCGTTTTTTATTTTTTGGTTAATATCATGTACTTGTGCGGCACTAAAATTATTATCTCCTAAAATTTTACCAAAGCTATCTCCCGAAACAATTGTATCGTATTTAACGTTATATTGGTTTAAAATAAATCCATAAGCTTTTCTAAGCTCTTCTTCAGGAGTTTCTATTTTTTTTACTTCAATATTTTCATCTTGCTGTTTTTCTTTGTCTGTACAGCTAAAAAATAAAATTGTTACTAAGAGAACTGATAAATATTTCAAAACTAATTTATTATTTTTTTGATTATTTACCCCAATTTTTAAGTTCGTCATCTGACCATAATTCTGGAAAGAAAATTCGGCGTTGGTATTGAGGTAGCATATATTTTTTCCAATCACTTCCACCAGTTGCTTCTTGAGTTCCTGGTACACTTTCGATATATTTAACCGCAGCATGATAATGTCCCATCACCCAAGTTATGTTTACGGTTTTATCATAGTGCCTCATCGCTTGGATAAGTTCTGGGTTCTGTTGATCTTCAGAAGGTAATTGTTTGTATTTACGCCATAAGTTTATGGTATTATATTCTTCCATAAAATCTAAAAACGGCTTTTTATATTTTTTCTCGAACTCGTTAATTAAGTACGATTTTTCACCTGTTTTGTAATCCTTTCCTGCAGCTTGCCAATATAAATGTTCTAAAGCATGTTCGTATGGCGTATTTCGATCAATATTTTCGCGGTAACGGTGATCAATTAAATTAATTAAATCTGTAGATGCAAATTCGACCAATCGATATTGAGCACTTTGAAATCCGCTGGCAGGAGTAAGTGTATTTCTAAATTTTAGATACTGTTCTACTTCCATTCCTTCTTTCATAATATCAAAAGAGGTTGTAAGCATGTTAAAATAACGACTAATTCTATTTAATCTTTCAGTAAAAAAAGTAGTTGTTAAATCCTGGCAGTATGCCACTTGTTGTATTTCCCAAAGAATCATTTTAAACAACAATTCGTTCACTTGGTGATACATAATAAAAACCATCTCGTCTGGCAAGGTGGTTCGTTGTGTTTGTAAACTTAAAAGTGCGTCAGTTTGGATGTAATCCCAATATGTTATTGGTTTTGCCCAAAGTAATCCTTCAAGATGAGTTTGTGTTTTTTGATTAATTTGAGTAAACTTTTCCTCAAGTTTTTCAATTTGATCTAGGTAGTTAGGAGCAGTTTCCATTTGTTTATTTGATTATAGTAAGTGGTTGTTGAATTCCTTTTGCCTCAATTATTGATGCTTTTAAAGAACCTACTGCTAAATCAGCCTTCACCAACAACGGAATTCTGTTCTCATCATCTGAAACCCAAACAGTTAAACTTTCTTGCTCTTTAAAAACGCGACCCGACTGTACGTAGGGTCTAAATTTAAGCGATGAAACTTTCCCAAATTTAGTATTTAAATTCTCTTTACCTAAATATTTTAATTTAAATTTATAAATTTCGTTATCAAAAAACATATCAATAACAATAGCCTCTCCTTCTTTTAACTTATCCAATCCCGAATAATTTCTTAGATAGTAAAAAGAAGATAGAATATCTTGTACCTTTTCCGTAACAGAAAAACTTTTTTCAGTTTTGTGTTTGTAGTCTTTCACAAATACTGTTTGCTTGTTTTGATTGAAGAATCCTTGTTGATTTTTTTTATAACCGCCTTCGTTAATATTACGAATAAATTCGTAAGGCTTGTTTGTTTTTTTGTCAAAATATGATTGATAATCATCCTCGACCTTAAAAACGGCTTTCGTGATACCTGTTGTCCAGCCGTATCCTTTTGCGTGATGTACTTTTTTACCTTCGCGAACCGCCTCTTTAAGTTCTAAAGTGGCATATCCAGCATTTACTATGCCGTAATGAATTCTGAATTTAAAGTACTCACCAGTGTCGTACACTTTCCCTTGGGCAAAGGATAAAAATGTAAATAAAATAAAGAATATTGATGTATAAAGTAATTTCATTGATAGACAAGTATTTTTGGTAGTGTATAAACAATAAATATACCAAAAAAATTATAAAACAAAAATCCCGGTCAACTAAATGACCAGGATTTTATGCTATTAACCAACCAAAAAACTATAAATTATGAAAATTTACTCGCTATTCATAAGGCCTACTAACTCCTTATTTTTGCTGATACAAATTTAGAATGTTTTTTTGGAAGATTCTCAATGATTATTTAAGTTTAACAAATATTTAATAACAACCTGCCTTAAACTCAAGGTTTTAATAAAAACTTGTTAAGTTCATATTATAGTGTTCCTCTTAATTCTTGTTCTCTTTCAATTGATTCAAACAATGCTTTAAAGTTACCTGCTCCAAAACCACGAGCGCCCATACGCTGAATTACTTCGAAAAATAATGTTGGTCTATCTTCAACTGGTTTTGTAAAAATTTGAAGTAAATATCCTTCTTCATCAGCATCAATCATAATACCTAATTTTTGAAGTTCAGAGATATCTTCTTTAAATTTATTCATATGATCTTTTAAACGCTCAGGAATTGCATCATAATAAGCTTGCGGTGGAATAGATAAAAATTCGACACCACGAGATTTCATTTCTGATACAGTTTTAATAATATCATCTGTTGCCACAGCAATATGTTGCACACCTTCCCCTTCGTAAAAATCTAAATACTCCTCAATCTGAGAACGTTTTTTACCTTCTGCTGGTTCGTTAATTGGGAATTTAATACGACCGTTACCATTTGCCATAACTTTTGACATTAATGCAGAATACTCGGTAGTTATTTGTTTGTCGTCGAAAGATAAAAAGTTTACGAAACCTAAAACCTCTTCAAACCATTTTACCCAAACATCCATTTGGTTCCACCCCACGTTACCTACCATATGGTCTACATATTTTAAACCAACTGATGATGGATTGTAATCTGATTCCCATTTTTTATACCCTGGCATGAAAATACCGTTGTAGTTTTTACGTTCGGTGAACATAAATATTGTTTCTCCGTATGCGTAAATACCTGATTGTACTACTTCCCCATTTTCGTCAGTGGATACAGTTGGTTCTAAGAAAGAAACCGCACCACGTTTTGTCGTTTCTTCGTAAGCAGAGCGTGCGTCTTCAACCCAAAGTGCAACTACTTTTACACCGTCACCATGTTTTTTAACGTGTTCACCAATTGGTGATTGTGAGTTTAATGCCGTTGTTAATACGATACGTATTTTATCTTGTTTTACAACGTAAGAAGCTCTGTCTCTCATCCCTGTTTCAAGCCCAGCGTAAGCTTCTGATTGGAAACCAAAAGCTGTTTTGTAATAATGAGCGGCTTGTTTTGCGTTACCTACGTAAAATTCAACATAGTCTGTACCTAAGATTGGTAAAAAGTCTTGTGCTCCTTCAAATATTTTTTCTAATCCGTATTCAACAGATTTTAATGTATTGTTTTCCATGATTTTGTAATGTAGTGAGTTTGTTTAATTTTTATTTTTTGCAAAAAAACGATGGCTTTTAGCCCCGATTGTAGCGGTATCCTTTTGTGTAATGTAATGAAACAAAAGATAAAGCGAAAAGCGGGAACTTGGTTTATTTTGGTGCACTAATTTTATGCTCCTTATTTTATTCTAACCAAGATTTATAGTATTCTTCATCTGCTATTAGCATGGCATCTTCAGTAAGCATAAGTGGCTTAAAGGTGTCGACCATCACGGCAAGTTCTTGGGTGTCTTTTTTACCAATAGAACGTTCTACTGCTCCTGGGTGAGGTCCGTGCGGAATACCAGCAGGGTGTAGAGAAATGTGGCCTGGCGCGATGTCGTTACGGCTCATGAAGTCACCGTCTACGTAATACAACACCTCATCGCTATCGATGTTTGAGTGGTTGTATGGCGCAGGGATGGCCTCTGGATGATAGTCGTAAAGTCGCGGTACAAATGAGCAGATTACGAAAGCATCGGTTTCGAAAGTTTGATGTACTGGAGGCGGTTGATGAATGCGCCCAGTTAGGGGTTCGAAATCGTGAATGGAAAGGGCGTACGGATAGTTGTATCCGTCGTAACCTACTACGTCGAACGGGTGTGTTGCGTAGACCATTTCGAAGATATCGTCTTTCTTTTTTACATTGATAATAAACTCTCCTTTTTCGTCGTAGGTTTCTAGTTTATTAGGCTGTCTAATATCGCGTTCGCAAAAAGGTGCGTGCTCTAAAAGTTGTCCGAACCAGTTACGGTAACGTTTTGGTGTATAAATTGGACGACGTGACTCGACAATGAAAAGGCGGTTGTCCTCGGTATCAAAATCGATTTTATATATCATTCCGCGAGGAATAACAAGATAATCTCCGTATTTAAAGTCAAGGTTTCCTAACATAGTGCGTAGGGTTCCTGTACCACGATGGATGAAGATTACTTCGTCTGCGTCAGTATTTTTAAAAAAGTAATCTTGTGTTTTGTTAGTTGGTGCGGCTAAAATAATAGAGCAGTCTGAGTTGGTAAGTACAACTTTACGGCTCTCTAAATAGTCTTGTACTTGTGGAACCTGAAACCCTCGTAGTCTGTATGATTTTATACTGTTTTCTTTTGCTATTTTAGGAGCAATGGAGTATTGTTTTCTAATTTCTTTTACTTGAGTAGGTCTATGCACATGGTACATATTGGTTGACATACCGTCGAATCCAATGGTGCCAAACAATTGTTCATAATACAATTCTCCGTTAGGTTTACGGAAAATGATATGACGTTTGTGGGGTATTTCACCCAATTTGTGGTAAAAAGGCATAATGTATAAAGTGCTATTAGGTTACTTATATTCAAATCGGACATATTTTAAATAGATATGTTCATTCTGGATTCCTTTTGATAAGGAATTTTAATAGTGCTAATAAACCCAACCATTGTGCTTGCATATACACAAATATGATATTTTTTTTTTAAAACACAAAAAAAGACTCAAATATTTTTGCATCCGCATAATATTTAAGTCTTTTTAGTAAAAAATATACAATATGTTAAAACCAGAATCCAACGCTAACCCATGTAAAATGATCGCTTGTATTTGGAGACCAAGAGTGTTTAATTTCGATAGGTCCTAATATAGTTTGGTAGCCATATCCAACAGCATAGCCGTCGTATTTAGGTGTACTAAATAATTTACCACTTTCAAGAATATCATGTCCAATATTGGCAAAGTTAGCCGATGCGTTTATATGGTGTTTTGGCAGAAACTCGTAATCTAAATCTATTAATGCCTTTATATAATTATTACCCACAAGCGAGGTGTGATTGTATCCGTAAAAGTGTCGCATGCTTGAGCTTTGCGCAAACCCGTATCCTCCTATAATAAAGTCTAAAAATGGAGTTGAATAAGGTCCTAACATAATACCTAGTTCGGATTCAAGTTTTAGTGTCAATTTTTTTGTTAAACCTTGTGCAATTCCTAAATCACCTTTTACGATGGAAAATGGAGCAAAGTCAGATTTGGAATTGGATTCAGAACTCAAGAAAAAGTGTTTGTATTCGCCATTAAACATCACTCCTTTTTTAGGAAAATATTTATTATCGTAAGTATCATATTTAAAAGTGAATAAGCCATTTAAATAATGATTTTTCTCTAAAATAATACTTTGGTTATTTATATTATTAGATTTTAGTTTTAAATATTTATGTTCGAGTCCTAATCCAATTAAATACCGAGATTTAAAAAATGTTTGTACATATAGTTGGTTAGAAAGATCTTTATAATCGTAGGCTATTTTGGTGATATCAACATTTTGAAAATCGGGTATGGTGTTAATTTGATATGGAATGTTACGTCCAAAAGCAGTTAATTTTGAGTTTACTCCAACACTCCAACTTGCACCGTTATCCCAATAATATCTAAAGTTGTAACGGTTGTTATCACCCAAAATAACATCTAAAGAAACCACATCGTTGGTAAATATTAATTTTTTTTGAGTGATATTTATTAAGGCTGAACTTTTAAAAACACCATCATAATGTAATCCAAATTTTAAATAACGCTCTACAGGATTTTCAGACAATGTAAAATCAATATCAACGTAATTAGGAAAATACGGATTTTTTTTGAACTCATAATTTATTGTCTGAAAATTTTGAGTTGCATTTAAACTTGCAATTCCATCTTCTAATTGTTGATAAGCAACTTTTCTGAAAGGTTTTATATTTAGTTTTCCAACCACATATTCTTCGTTAAAATATTTCAATTGCTTTTCGTCAACTAAAATATTTCCAATTAATAAGGAGTCTGAAGGACTTATATAGTTTGCTATTACTTTTTTATTTTCGTAATCAGACGAGATAATTCTAATTTTATTTAACACCTCGTTCGCTGCCTCTTCGCCACGAGGAATAATTTGATCGCCCAAATCAAAAGAAACCACATTAAAACCTTTGATATCGGGTTTAATATAAATATCTGTCAACAATCTTTTCTTCTGCATCTGTTCAATCATAGGAAAGTTTGTGGTTTGTAACAGTACGCCCATGGCACCTCCTAAATCTTTTCTGGTTTTTAGTTCATCTTGTACATCAACACCAATTACGATATCGGCACCCATTTTACGAACTAGTTCTACGGGATAATTATTTACAACTCCACCATCAATCAAAATTTTACCATCAATCTCGACAGGGCTGAATAAAGAAGGAAAAGCACCACTTGCAATAATAGATTGAGCTAATTTTCCTTTATTTAAAACCACCTCTTTACCTGTTTCTATATCTGTAGCAATACAAGCAAAGGGAATTGGAAGTTTCGAGAAATCATTTATCTCTTTAACGTGATATGTTAATCGGGTCAAAAGATTATAATTATACATTCCTTTAGATAAGGCTTGTGGCATGCCAATTTTAAAATTATCAAAAGGCAATTGTAGGGCATAAATTTCGTCATCACGGCGCTCGTAAAAACTTTTAGACATACGCGGAACGTAATCTTGAACCAAAGCATTTGCATCAACAGTTTTAAAAATAGAGTCTAATTGAGCTGCATTAAAGCCCGAAGCATACAAGCCTCCAATTATGGCTCCCATACTTGTACCTGTAATATAAGAAATTTCGACTCCTTGTTCTTCTAAAACTTTTAACACTCCAATATGAGCTAAGCCTTTTGCCCCACCGCCACTTAAAACAAGACCAATTTTTGGCTTAGTTTGCACAGATAAGGTGTCTTGCGCATAAAGGCCAAATGTTATAAAAAGGAAAAAAAATAATAATGTTGGTTTTGTCATTGTGATGCTTTATTGGTAAAAAAAGTATGAATATTTTTAGCTTTTGCTTTTCCTACAACTTGAGTAAGTTCCTCAAATGTAGCACTTTTTATTTTTTTTACCGATTTAAAATGTTCTAATAATGTAATAGTTGTTTTTTCGCCTATTCCAGGAATTTCATCTAGTTCTGATTGAATGGCATTTTGTGATCTTTTATTTCTATGAAACGTAATTCCGAAACGGTGCGCCTCATTACGAATGTGTTGAATTATTTTTAACGATTCGGATTTTTTATCTAGATATAAAGGATAAGAATCTCCGGGAAAAAATATTTCTTCTAAACGTTTGGCAATACCTATTATCGTAATCTTACCACGCAATCCCAAATCGTCTATAGACTTTAATGCAGATGAAAGCTGACCTTTACCACCATCAATCACAATTAGTTGCGGAAGTGGTTGTTGTTCATCTAACATTCGTTTATAACGTCGATACACTACCTCTTCCATAGAGGCAAAATCATTAGGCCCTTCGACGGTTTTAATATTAAAATGGCGATAATCTTTTTTAGATGGTTTACCATCTTTAAAAACCACACAAGCAGCAACTGGATTTGTTCCTTGTATGTTAGAGTTATCAAAACACTCAATATGTCTGGGCTCAACGGGCAAATGTAAATCCGCTTTCATTTGAGCCATAATGCGATTGGTATGACGATCAGGATCTACAATTTTTAATTGTTTTAGTTGATCTAGTCTATAAAATTTTGCGTTTCGTTCGGATAAAGTTAAAATTTCTTTTTTATCACCTAATTTAGGTACAGTTACTTTAATATTTTCTCCTAAATCAACCTCGAACGGTACCAAAACTTCTTTAGATGTTAAATGAAAACGTTCACGAATTTCAATAATTGCTAATTCTAATAGTTCTTGATCGGTTTCTTCCAATTTCTTTTTAAGCTCTAATGTATGCGAACGAATAATTGCTCCGTGCGAAATTTGAATGTAATTTACGTATGCGGCAGTTTCATCAGAAATAATAGAAAAAACATCCAGATTGGTGATTTTAGGATTAACAATTGTTGATTTTGCTTGATATTTCTCTAAAACCTCAATTTTTTCTTTTATTTTCTGGGCTTCTTCAAACTTTAAATCCATTGCCAATTCGGTCATATGTTTTTTAAAATCTTTTAAACTCTCTTTAAAATTTCCTTTTAAAATATCTCGAATTGCCTGAATGTTATTGTTATATTCCTTTACATCAATTAAATCTTCACAAGGTCCTTTGCAATTTCCTATATGATATTCCAAACAAACTTTAAATTTTTCGGATTTAATGTTAGCTACAGATAAATCATAATTACAGGTTCGTAAACTGTATAACTCTTTAATTAAATCGAGTAAAACGTGTACCGTTTTTTGACTGGTATAAGGTCCAAAATACTCGGATCCATCTTTTATCATATTTCGAGTCCAAAACACACGCGGAAATCTTTCATTTTTTATACAAATCCACGGATATGTTTTATCATCTTTTAATAATACATTATAGCGTGGCTGAAAGTTTTTAATTAAATTATTCTCCAACAAAAGTGCATCCGTTTCTGTTGGTACAACAATATGCTTAATCGTATGTATTTTTTTAACTAAAACGTTTGTTTTAGCGACGGTATGAACTTTATTAAAATAAGAAGAAACTCGCTTTTTTAAGTTTTTAGCTTTACCTACATATAATAGTTTACCTTCTTTATCAAAATATTGATAAACGCCAGGATTATCGGGTAAAGTTTGTATTTGAAGTTGAATTAGCGAATTGGACATGATTTATTATTTTTTCAAATTTACAAAATACAATTGATGAAAAATTGATTGTATCTTTAACTCCACAAGATTTTTCCAAAATGGAATATACAGACAACAACGGTATTAAATTATTCTCGAATATTATTTATCCAGGCGAAGAGAAAATGCTTGAGTTTACAGTAGGACAACTACATACCATGACACCTATAAAAATTCCTATTTATGTAAACCGATCTAAAAATCCGGGGCCAACAATAATGTTTAGTGCTGGTATGCACGGAGACGAAATTAACGGCATTGATATTGTGCGCGAAATCATCTCCAAAAACATAAATAAACCCAAATGCGGTACAATAATTTGTATTCCCATTTTTAATTTATTAAGCTTTTACAACCAAGCTCGAGATTTGCCAGATGGACGAGATTTAAATCGTGCGTTTCCAGGAAGTAATGCGGGCTCGCTTGCGAGCATGCTGGCAAATAAAATCACAAAAGAAATTATTCCAAACATTGATTTAATTATTGATTTTCATACCGGCGGTGACAAGCGTTTTAATGCCGCACAAATTCGTGTGGATCCAAAACGAATTGAACTTTTTGAATTGGCACAAATTTTTAACGCTCCTTTTACCGTATACTCTAAAAATATTGATGGTACTTTTAGAGAAACTTGTGATAAAAACGGAGTGAAAATATTATTATTTGAAGGAGGAATGTCGTGGGACATTAACGACGAGATCACAAATATTGGAATTGAGGGTGTAAAACGCATTTTAAAACATTATAATATGTTACAAGAAAAGCACCAAACCCCAAACCCAACATACACCAATAAAGTTATAGAAAAAACATCTTGGCTTAGAACCAAATACTCTGGGCTTTTTAAAACGTATGTTAATGTAGGTGACTATGTAACTAAAGGTCAAAAACTGGCAACGTGCTACGATCCCTACGGACAAAAGGAATTTGATATTGTTGCACAAAACAATTGCTACCTAATCAACGTAAATAAAAACGCTACTGTATATAGTGGTGACGCCGTTTTTAACGTATCAAAAATCAAATAAAATGTTTAAAAAAGAAATTCGAAAAAAATATAAAGATTTACGTGCTGCAATTACTACAGATTTGTTAGAGGATAAAGCGATAGAAATTGCAAACAATCTTTTAAAACTTCCGGTTTGGGAATACACAAATTACCATGTTTTTTTACCTATCGAAAAGTTGAAAGAAATTAACACCGAGTACATAATCCAAATTTTAAGCGGGAAAGATAAAAACATTATTATCTCAAAATCAGACTTTGAATCCGGAGAGATGACGCACTTTTTATTAAACGATAGTACTAAATTAGTTTTAAACTCATACGGAATACCAGAACCAGTGAACGGAATAAAGATAAGCGAGATAGATATTGAAGTTGTTTTTATTCCTTTACTTGCCTTTGATAAGCAAGGAAATCGTGTAGGTTACGGAAAAGGTTTTTATGATAAATTTTTGAGTAAATGTTCTTCAAAAACAATTAAAATTGGTTTGAGTTTTTTTGAAGCAGAAAACCAGATTGAAGATGTTTATGAAGGCGACATTAAACTGGATTATTGCATAACACCCGAAAAAACATACACTTTCATAAAAAAGTAATGTATCATAAAACACGATTGAAATTATTTAATACGAAAAATTAACATTTTATTTAAAAAATAAAATACAAAATCCATAAAATTCAAAAATAAAAGAAAAAACAAACATCTATTTAGATTTAGTATAAATAAAAACAGAATTGTAATTCTTTTTGACTTACATTTGCTAAATTATTTTAATTAAATCTAAATAATAATAATAAGATGAAAGTCTTTTCAATACCACTAATTGTTTTAGCGTCTACCTTACTCGCTAATGCTCAAGTACAAAATGATACACTCAAAAATTCGACAAAATTAGAAGAAGTTGAAATTTTTGGGGAAAGAAACAAAAAACAACGCGGGCTCGAAACCATTACCCGTTTTCCTGGATCACCACAAGATCAATTGCAATCGATATCAGTAATTTCAGAAAAACTGATTCAAGATCAAGGCGCTCTAACAATAACCGAAGCTGCTCGAAATGTGCCTGGAGTGACACTATTTGGATCTTATGGCGGAAACAGAGAATCTATGTCAATTAGAGGATACAGAGGGACTCCCGTTTTAAAAAATGGAATCCGAATGGACTCAGATTTCAGAACTTCATCTGGTATTACAGACATGCAAGGTGTTGAATCGCTACAAGTAATAAGAGGTGCATCAGCAATTACACAAGGTATGGCAAACGGCTTAGGATCGGCCGGTGGTATAATTAATATTGTAACTAAAACACCGCGCTATATCAATGCTGGAAATGTAGGGGTTCGCTACGGATCTTGGAACCAAATTAGACCAACTTTTGATATACAAAGAGCGATTGGTGAGAACAGAAACTTTGCCTTTCGTATAAATGGTGCTTACGAGAAAGGAGATAGTTACCGAGATATTATCAATAAAGAAAAATTCTATATCAATCCTTCGATCGCTTGGAAAATAGATGATAAAACAGAATTCATTGCAGAAATGGATTACTTTAAAGGAGAGGCTACTCCTGATAGAGGAACTTTTAACACAAAAGGTATCACACAAAATGGTTTAATTGACTTTAACTCGCGCTTTTTAGGATTTAATATCGATAATGAAGATATGAAAACATTATCCTATTCAGCAAGAATAATTCGTCAATTAAATGACAAAATGAATGTTCGAGTTGCTTGGATGTCAAATTTTTATGAGAGAGATGTTTTAGGTACAACCCTTACAGCAATTAGAGGTGTTGGAAATGAACATTTAAGAAGTAGAGGTTTAGCTCGTAATTTTAAAGACGATAGAAACGCAACCCTACAAGTTGACTTAATGGGAAAAGAGTATGCATTTGGTAAATTTAAATGGTCATGGCAAGTAGGTTACGACCTTTCAACAACAAGAACTGACTCTAGAACTGCAGAAGGAATTACAAATGTGAATAGTGATATAAATGCTTACCAACCAATAAACAATTATATAGACTTAACTCCTGCAGATTGGGCAAAATTACAATTGGGTGATTCTGTTATGGAAAATATGACCTCTTATGGTTTCTTAACCCAACACCAAATTTCATATGCCGATAAAATTAAACTTGTTGCTGCATCACGTGTTTCGTACTCTAACCAATACGATGAATCTACTATTGACCCAATGTTAGGTTTAATGTACTCACCTATCAAAAATATAAACATTTACGGAACTTATGCTACTACTACAAGTTTACGTACTGCAGCCCGAACAATGATTGATGGCAGCCAAGCTGGCGCATCTATTACCGATCAATTTGAAGCAGGTATTAAAACATCATGGTTTGAAGATAGATTAAGAGCAAATTTAAATTACTTCAATATGAACGAAGATAATTTAACATATCAGTACTATGATCCTATCACAAACGCCGCAACAAACTTTTATGATTATGCTGGAAATTTACGACGTGAAGGATTTGAAGCTGAGATTACCGGTCGAGTTTTATCAAACTTACAAGTTTTATTAGGCTATTCTTATACTGACGCTGGATATTATAACTCTCCATCATTCGTACAAGGTTCACGTCCAATGAACTCGCCTTACTCAACAGCAAATGCTTGGGCACAATATAAGTTCCAAAATACAAATTCATTTGTCGATGGTCTTTCAATATCAGCAGGTATTTACTACGTAGGGTCACGACCAGTAAACGACCAAGCAACAACACGTGACTCTCATGGTAATTTAATGAATGGAGCTCATCCATTCCTAATGCCAGATTATACAACACTAAATGCACAACTTGGATACACATATAAAAAACTTGATTTTCGTGTATACTTAAACAACATAACAGATGTTATCGGATACAACTCATATTACAGAGGTGGTTATATCAACCAAATTGATCCTTTTAACATGGCAGCATCAGTAAATTATAGATTTTAATAAAACTTAGTCATAGGTTTAAATAGCAAGAAAAATTTTCTTGCTATTTTTTTTTATAAAAAAACACATGTTATTGGCACGTATATGTAAACCAAGTAAAAGCACTTATTTTATAAATAGTTAAGTATTTTAAAACATTAATCTATTATTGAATAAATGTTCGTAAATTTGTTGTAGAAATTAATAATAAAAAAGATATGTATCCAGCAGAAATGGTAAAACCAATGCGTGAAGAATTAACTAACGCTGGTTTCCAAGAATTATTTACTCCAGAACAAGTTGAAGAATCTATAGCAAAACAAGGAACTACTTTAGTAGTAGTAAATTCTGTTTGTGGTTGTGCCGCTCGTAACGCACGTCCAGGAGCTATCATGAGTTTAAATAACGCTAAAAAACCTACACAAGCTGTTACAGTTTTTGCAGGTGTTGATAAGGATGCAGTAAACGCTGCTCGTGAAAAAATGTTCCCTTTTCCTCCTTCATCTCCAGCAATTGCTTTATTTAAAGACGGTGAACTAGTACACATGCTAGAAAGACATCATATTGAAGGACGCCCTGCAGAACTTATCGCAGAGAACCTAGTTGATGCCTTTAATGAATTTTGCTAACATTTATCAGTATTCATAATGTAATTAACCACGTTTTACGTGGTTTTTTTATTTAAAAGATTATCTTTGCGCAAATATTATGTAAATCAATGAAAAAAATAATATCCTATCCCTTTTCAATACTATATGTCATTTTATTAGTACTTTTACTAGTAATTTTCCAGCCTATCCAATGGATTTGCTTAAATGTATTTGGGTATCAAGCTCATAAAGTGAGTGTGGATATCTTAAACTTTTTTCTACAAAAATCAGCGTATTCTATCTTTAGCTCATATGCCATTGAAGGACGCGAAAAAATACCAAACAACGTACCATTAATTTTTGTATCAAATCACCAATCTTTATTTGATATAATGGCAATTATCTGGTTTTTACGTAAATACCATCCTAAATTTATCTCTAAAATCGAATTAGGCAAAGGAATTCCCTCTGTTTCGTATAATTTAAAATACGGAGGAAACGTTTTAATAGATAGAAAAGATCCTAAACAAGCCCTACCTGTTATTAAAGGATTAGGCGAATATATAGAAAAACATACACGATCGGCAGTTATTTTCCCGGAAGGCACACGTAGCCGAAATGGAGAACCAAAAACATTTGCCGAAAGTGGACTAAAAATATTATGCAAATACGCACCCAATGCATATATAGTACCTATCACTATTAACAACTCATGGAAAATGTTACAATACGGTAAATTTCCAATGGGATTAGGTACAAAAATTAAATTAACAGTTCACGAACCTCTTGCTGTAAAAGATTATCCATTTAATGAAATTTTTGAAAAAACAAGAGAAACTATAGTTCGTGACATTAAAAACTAACGATATGTCGATACAAAATGTACGTTTGGAAGTAATGCAGTTTCTTGAAAAAAACGTTGATGCTTTTATGGATCAGTTTTTACTTCCTGTAGAAAAAATTTGGCAACCTACAGATCTTTTGCCAAATTCTCAATCTGAAACCTTCCTTGAAGAAGTGGTTGAGTTAAGAGAAATCGCAAAGGAACTCCCTTACGATTTCTGGGTTGTACTTGTTGGTGATACAATTACTGAAGAAGCTTTACCTACATACGAATCTTGGTTACTAGATTTAGATGGAATTAACCAAAGAGAAGAAAACGGCCGCGAAAACGGTTGGGCAAAATGGTTCAGAAACTGGACAGGTGAAGAGAACAGACACGGTGACTTACTTAATAAGTACCTATATCTTTCTGGAAAAGTAAACATGCGCGAAGTCGAAATTACTACGCACCACTTACTTAATGACGGTTTTGATAACGGTGCAGACCGCGATCCGTACAAAAACTTTGTGTTTACAAGTTTTCAAGAATTAGCAACTTACGTATCACACAACAGAGTGGCACAAATTGCAAAACAATACGGTGATAAAAAATTATCTAAACTTTGTAAAATGATTGCAGGAGACGAAATGCGCCACCACCATGCGTATTCGGAATTTGTAAACAAAATTTTTAAAGTTGACCCATCAGAAATGATGCTTGCTTTTCATTACATGATGAAGAAAAAAATCGTTATGCCTGCTAACTTAATCCGCGAATCTGGCGGAGAAAAAGGATCGGCTTTCGTTAATTTTTCTGACTCTGCACAACGTCTAGGCGTTTACACCTCTTTAGATTATGTGGATATCCTTAAAAAATTAATCGACAGATGGCAAATTGATAAAGTAAACGGACTTACTGACGAAGCAGAAAAAGCGAGAGATTATTTAATGAGACTACCAGACCGTATGACAAAACTTGCTGAACGATTAGTTGTTCCTCAAGAGGCTCATATTTTTAAATGGGTTAATCCTTCATTAGTAAAATAAAATAGTAACTTAAAGGCTGGTACTAACCAGCCTTTAATATTTTAAAAAATGACAACAATAAACAACACTATAAGTTTCGTAAAAAAAACATTCGAAAATGCCGAGTCTGGACACGATTTTCATCACATTCAACGTGTATATAACAATGCGCTAAACATTGCTAAAAACACGCCATGCGAGCTTATTGTTGTTCAACTAGCTGCACTTTTGCACGACATTGCAGACAGTAAATTTAACAATGGCGACGAAACCATTGGACCAAAAATCGCACGTGATTTCTTACAAACACAAAATATAGCTACAGAAACAATCGATCATGTGGTAAAAATAATTGCGAATATCTCCTTCAAAGGCGGCAATTTCAATCAACAATTCAATTCAATCGAACTACAAATCGTTCAAGATGCAGACCGTTTAGATGCCATTGGCGCCATCGGCATTGCCAGAACTTTTAACTACGGTGGCTATAAAAACAATCCCATCCACCTGCCAGGTTTAGAACCCAAACTAAACATGACCAAGGAGGAATATAAAAAACACAATGGCACCACGATCAATCATTTTTACGAAAAATTATTACTGTTAAAAAACAGAATGAATACAGATCAAGCCAAGCAAATAGCCGAAGAACGCCACGAATTCATGCTCCAATTTCTATCGCAATTTTATAGCGAATGGGACGGAGAAAAATAATAAGGGCGTTACCCTCGCATTAAAAAATCTCAAAAAACATAAAAAGCGGATAGCTCGGGTCGGGCTATCCGCTTTATCTTTTTATGAAAATAAATCAACTCAAATACACGAAAAGATAAAAAAAAATCCTCTAAAAAACATAAAAAGGATATCGCTTCTATCCCTAACGCGAAATTCAGTAAAACAACTATCAACAGCTTTTACACAATCTTATCCACAAAAAATAGGTTTTAAACACAGTTATCAACACAAATTGTTAATAACTTAAGTCTTAAAACTAGTTTATAAACAACTTTTGTTGATAAGTAATAGTTTTCGACATAATTGTCAACATATAAATACCGGCTTTTAAATTACCTAGCAACAAATCAGCTTCATTATTTAGTACCGTAATTTTATCCGCAATAATTAATCTTCCGTTCGAATCAAATAAATTCACATCCACCAAATCTGAAGTGTCGTTTACAAAAATCGAAACCTTACCCTTAGCAGGATTTGGGTAAACTTTTAAGTTTTTATCGGTTGGCAACTCAACTCCTAAATTTTCATTTGCTACCGCAAAATGTAAAACAGCAGCCGTAGCAGCTTTGGTTACCTGAAAATGATAAGCAGGATCCATATTTGCTAAAACATCGGTTGGCGAATGAGGATGCGTAGATTCATTAAACTCAAACAAACCAGTAATCACATCATTATTGGCCTGAAAAGGCATATAATCCGATGCATAAGCACGGGCCAAAACTGGGGTTAAATTTGAATACGCCGAAACATAACGCATCAAATCTTGAGTAAATTGATTACTTGCCGCATTATTAGTTGTAGGCGCCGATAAATCACGCTCACAATTTACCTTATTATTAACAGCATTGGCAACACCACCAATTTCATCAAGGTTTAAAACCACACGAATATCCATTTTAGGCGAAGTTGCATTTACAACTGTATTCACATAGTTCTGACTACCTAATAGGCCATCTTCTTCTCCCGAAAAATTAATAAATCGAACGGAGTAATCTGTGTTCACTTGCTGTAAAATGCGAGCAATTTCTAAAATTGATACAACTCCGCTTCCGTTATCATTAACTCCTGGACCGTTTTTAGTATCAAAATGTCCGCAAACCACAACATAAGTATCAGGAAAGCGACTGCCTATTTTAGTGACTTCTAAATTTTTATTTGTTTGCGAAGCGTAAGTAAAAGTAAAGGTTCTAATAGCACTTTCAGTATAACCATAACTTAAGTATTGATTTTTAAGCCACTGATAGGTGTTTTCTTGGGCTGTAGTACCAACTGATTTTATACCTAAACTTTCAAAAGTATTTAGGTTTTGATTCATGTTTTGTGCAGATACCAAATTTACTTTGGTTAAATAAAACGAATTTGGTACTTGAGCTTGTAAAAGCGTAGTAAAAAAAAGTAGCAGAAAAAGTTTTTTGTAAGTAATTAATTTATAAATCATTAATAAGTAATTTATGAAGGTTTAATAAACAAATCTAGTATTAAATTTTTTTTGGCACACAAATTGGATATTTATTTACATCTAACAAGTAAAAATAAAGTGTTAGATCTTTTAAATCTTAAATATTTAGAATATGAAAAAATTAGTTTTATTAATGATGATGGTATTAGGAGTTAATGCTGCATCTTTTGCTACAACAACTAACACAGATAAAATATATTCTAATTTTGATCATAAAAACAAATCTATTGTTTTAGTTGAACAAGGTGTAGAATTTATTATATACAAAAATGGTTCGTTTGATTATGCGCCGCTATACAGAAACAACACCGGAAGTTCAGTTAACATTAGAACTCGAAACGGAAATACAGTAAATATTGCTACTGGCGGTGGCGGAAGACAGGATCGCGTAAACGTTTCGTACGACAGAAGAGGACGTATCGCACGTATTAACAATATCATAATTACTTACCACAGAAATAACAAAGTAGCACAAATTGGATCTGCTTTCATTGATTACAAAGGCTCTCGTATCTATGTGAATGATGCATACCATTATAACGAAGGGCGCTATTATCATGGCCATGACAACCACCACAAAGGTAACCACCATGATAAAGGTCCACGTCATCACAGAAGATAATTAATAATAAATTTAGTTAGGTTAAAAAAATCCCGATCACGAGTTTTATCTCATGTCGGGATTTTAATTTTATAGCAATTGTTGCAATTGTTGTGTTAAATTTTTTCGACTGTATTGATTTAATCCAACTGGATAAACCTTTAAATTTTTATCTAGGTATTGATTAAAATAAGATAAGATTGTTTCTTTAATTTTATCTTTTTCATCATATGTAGTGAAAACACCAGTATTGGTTTCTTTAATTATTTTTTCAATATCGGCTTGTTCTGGTCCAATAGCTAAAATGGGACGCTCGGCCGCCATATATTCAAATAACTTACCTGGAATTATACTTCGAGTCTCATCCGAATCTATCTCTATCAACAATAAAACCTGTGAACTGCGTTGTGCAATTACAGCCTCGTGATGCGACATATAACCTAAATAATTGGTATGAGTCGTTAATTTAAATTCGGCAATAGTATCTAAAATTTCTTGCGATACAGCTCCAATTAATTTCAACTCAAAATGCGCATTAAAAAGTGAATTTTCTTTAATTAATTCGGATAAGGATTTCCAAAAAACACGTGGATTACGTTTAGAAAGAAAAGAGCCTATATGCGCCAAACTAAATTTATCATCCAAGGCTACTTTACCAACGTTTTCAACATCATAACCATTTGTTATAACAGTTATTGGTTGTTTGGTTAACTGTTCAAACTCTTTTTTAGTTGTTGGACTTGTTACTAAAATTTGATCGGCAGTATTTAAAACATTGTGTTCAAACTGTAAATGCTTTTTATGAGAACGATTTGATAATTTTAATTCTTTATAATATCCAATTGTTGTCCAAGGATCTCTAAAGTCGGCTAGCCACTTTATATTTGGAAATTCATTTTTTAAGCCTAAACCAATTAAATGCAAGCTATGAGGTGGACCTGTTGTAATAACCGTTTCGATATTATTTGCCTTAATGTATTCTGAAAGATATTTAATCGACGGTTTTACCCAATATACACGAGCATCCGGAATAAATAAATTTCCGCGTACCCAAAGCAACATCTTTTCAATAAATGTTTGCTTTCGTTTATTTGTTATAATACCTGAACTAATTTTTTTTGTATCCTTTTTCGAGAAAAAAGATGCCCAAGCATAAGGTTCAAATATTTTATTTTTTAAAATTGTTATCTTATTTAAATCTACCTCTTGTTCTAAATTTTTATCTAATAACGGATAAGTAGGATTCTCTGGAATATAAACCACAGGATGTATATTAAAATCTGGTAAATATTTTACAAATTTTAACCAGCGTTGCACACCCGGACCACCTGCTGGTGGCCAATAATAAGATATAATTAATACTTTTTTCATTGATTCATTACGCTACATGAGCTGTACTTTGCTCCTTTTCGTGTTTATTTTTTTTACACGATTTCATTCCAATAAAACCTCCTAATACAACTAAAATAAAAATACCAATATTCGAGAATAATGAAATTAAACCTCCAACACGAACAACCTCGGGTTCAAATTTAAACTCGATAGTGTGTTTCCCTTCAGGAACCAACAAAGCGCGTAAAGTATAATTTACCTCAAAATGCGAAGCTAATTCTCCATCAATATAAGCGTTCCAACCTTTAGGATAGTATATCTCAGAAAAAACGGCTACAGCAGATTTTGAATTGTTCGAAATATATTTTAAATAATTAGGCTTATAAACTTGTAAGTTAACATAAGCATCTGTATCAACTGTGTAATTAGTTGCTAAAGTTTTTGCTATGTCTTTAAACTTATCTTGATTAATAATCGCTACAGTTTTAGAGTCAAACTTATCTAAAGCCTTCATTTCTTCATCGGCCGAGTTAACCTTCTCAATATTTTTTACAAACCAAGCATTTCCATTGGCTTTATCATTTTGTAAGGGTACAATACCTTCTTCACTTGGTTGTAAAACGTACTTAACATTAAGCATATTGATAACCTCAAAATTTTGTTTTGCTATTTGATAATCAAAAAGTTGTTGCATTTTTAATGGTTTCGCCGCGTGATAACCACCAATAGATTTATGAAAATACGAAGTTCGAGCACTATTCATTCCGCCTTGTAAATCAAAAACTCTATAATGTGTAGTATCTTTTAAAATATACAAATCAGCAGGAGTTGGTTCAAAAGGTGCATCAACTAATTTAGCCGAAACAAAATCATCATTATTAACATAGCCACGAGCAACAAACACTAAATCAAAAACCATTACAGCACCAATTATCAATAATGCATATTTTTCTGAAATTGACTTTTTGATAAAGAAAAACAATACCGCCAAAACAAGAGCGATAATACATGTACTGCGTAAAAAGTCAGACAAGTACATCGATTTACGATCTTCAATCAAAGCTTTAACAAATTCAGGGCCTAACTCACCATAAGCTTGTGCATAATAATCATCTGCTCCACCTCTAAAATCAAACATAAAAAAGCCAAGAAATAAAACAACTAAAAAACAACCAGCAACATAAGCTGTGTTTTTTAATGCTTTAAGTTTTACCTCAGAATTATCATTTTTAAAAAAAGAATACAACCCTAAAATGGCTAACAGCGGTAAACAAAGTTCTAAAATTACCTGAATAGAAGAAACCGCTCTAAACTTATTATACATTGGAACATAATCAATAAAGAAATTAGTAACCAACGGAAAATTTTTACCCCAAGATAAAATTAAAGAAACCAAAGCACCTGTAGCAAAAATGTATTTTAAACGTCTATTATCAATAAACAGACATAAAATAGCTAAACAAAAAACAGCAGCTCCAATATAAGCAGGTGCAGCAACAATTGGTTGGTCTCCCCAATATGTAGGCGCATGAGCGGCAAACTCAGCTGCCTCTTGAGACGAAGCCCCAACATCAGTCAATAAATTATATAATTCAGAACCTATTCCTACATCTTCATTATTAGATCCACCAAAAATTTTTGGCGAAATTAAATTCAAACTCTCTAAAATTCCGTAGCTATATTCTGTAATATATTCATAACTCATACCGTTACTCGAAACCTTTGCACTACCATTTGGTTCAAAAGATAATTCAGAATCACTTCGAGTCGATGATTTAGCGTATTCTGATGTTGCCATTAAATTACTAGCATTAGAACCTAAAGCTAAAATTCCAGAAACAGCGAAAACCAAAACAATATTTAAAATGGCCTTAAAATCCTTTGCCTTAACAAGAGCAACCAAATAATAAATACCGATAACCAACAATAAAATTAACAGATAATACGTCATCTGAAAGTGATTCGCATTAATCTCCAAAGCAGCCGCAACCGTAGTTAACAAACCACCCGCAACATATCTTTTCTTAAAAACAAGTAAAACCCCAGCAACAACCATAGGCATATAAGCAATTGCATGAGCCTTAGCGTTATGACCAACACCTAAAATAATAATCAAATACGTCGAAAAACCAAATGCCAAAGCCCCAATAAACGACTTTAAAACATCTACTTTTAAACAACGTAATAAAATAAAAAATCCTAAAAAATATAAAAACAAATAATCCGCCGGACGTGGCAAAAATCGAAGCGCCTCATCCAACATTTTTATATAATTATGCTCGTACTTTGCCCCCAACTGGTACGTTGGCATACCACCAAAAGCACTATTCGTCCAATAAGGTTCAGCCGATTCAGCCGCCCTAAAATCATTTTGCTCCTTAGCCATCCCAACATACTGAACAATATCAGACTGCTGAATTTTTTTACCCTGTAAAACAGGACTAAAATAGACCACAGAGATCAAAACAAAAGCCAATATTGCATAAACCTGCGGTAAATACGATTTAATTTTATCCATAAATCAATTATCATTAATATCTCGCTAATGTAAGAATTAATACGCATCAATAAAAAGTAAATCCATACAAAATCAGGGCGTTCCCCTCGCAACAAAAAACCTTTTAAAAACACAAAAAGCGGATAGCTCGGGTCGGGCTATCCGCTATATTTTTTTATGCTAAAAACTTCCAAAATCTAACA
>CANRKI010000010.1 GCA_947631175.1 uncultured Flavobacterium sp. | reverse complement strand
GGTGCAGGAACAATTGAATTTTTAGTTGATAAAGATAAAAATTTCTACTTTATGGAAATGAATACTCGTATCCAAGTAGAACACCCAATTACAGAACAAGTTATTGATTATGATTTAATTCGTGAACAAATATTAGTAGCTGCAGGTGTGCCAATTTCTGGTAAAAATTATCTACCAAAATTACACGCTATTGAATGTCGTATCAACGCTGAGGATCCTTATAACGATTTTAGACCATCACCAGGTAAAATTACGCAATTGCATGCTCCAGGTGGACACGGTGTACGTTTAGATACTCACGTTTATTCAGGATACACAATTCCTTCTAATTACGATTCTATGATTGCTAAGTTAATTACAACTGCGCAAACACGTGAAGAAGCTATCGCTAAAATGAAACGTGCATTAGATGAATTTTACATTGAAGGTGTTAAAACAACTATCCCATTCCACAGACAGTTAATGGACGATCCAAACTATGTTGCTGGTAATTATACTACAGCATTTATGGATACATTTACTATGAATGAAAAATAATATAAAAAAGAGAAGTGTGTAACTTCTCTTTTTTTTTGTATAAAAATTACTCGTTTTTATGTGTATTAATTACACATTTTATCTTTTTTTGATATTTATATTACCTGTTTAATGCGTTTGCAACTTTGGTATGGTTTTTACTTATTTATAGGATATAGTAATTATTTGATATACAAAAAAGATAACAATTACTCATGAAGTAATCGTTTGGTATTTATAGTGGGAAAAAAGAGACTTTAATTAAAAGTCTCTTTTTTATTTATGTAAACTTCAGTTAATTATTAAATGTTTACTTTTGTATTGATATTTAAAAAGTTAAGAAGCTATGCAAAAAATTCTAGTAATAGAAGATGATTTGATGTTTGGTCGAATGTTACAGAATTTTTTAATTCGAAACGGCTACAACGTCCAATCCGTACAAAGCAAACAAGCCGCATTGCTTATTTTAAAGGATTTTAAGGCCGATTTAATTTTATCTGACCTCAGATTACCTGATGTAACTGGTTTAAGCTTATTGGAAGAGTTTAAAGACGAATTTAAAGTTCCAATTGTGATAATGACAAGCTATGCTGATATTTCAACCGCCGTTGAGGCCATGAAGCTTGGTGCAGCGGATTATGTAACCAAACCGTTACAACCCGATGAAGTGCTTGCTATTATTAAAAATCATTTAAATAAGGAGTTAAACAATTCTTCTCATAAAAATAAAACAAATTACAAACCTCAATCAGAAGTTGAATTTATAGAAGGAAATTCAGAGGCATCTAAACGATTAAATCAGTATATAAACTTAGTTGGTCCAACTGATTTTTCAGTTTTGATAGAAGGGCAAAGTGGTACAGGAAAAGAGGTTTTAGCAAAAAGAATTCATTTAAAATCCAATCGAAAAGAGCAAACCTTTTTAGCGGTTGATTGTGGTGCGATTCCTAAAGATTTAGCATCAAGTGAGTTTTTTGGTCACAAAAAAGGATCTTTTACTGGAGCGATAAATGATAAAGTAGGATACTTTGAGGCCGCAAATGGCGGAACTATTTTTTTAGATGAAATAGGAAATCTTTCTTATGAGCATCAAATTCAGCTTTTAAGAGCTATACAAGAGCGTAAAATTAAGCCTGTTGGTGGCAACGACGACATTCCGGTTGATATTCGTATCATCGCAGCTACTAACGAAAACTTACGCGAAGCGATTGCTAACGGAGATTTTAGAGAAGATTTATACCATCGTTTAAACGAGTTCTCGATAACTTCACCTAGTTTAAAAGATCGTTCTGACGATATTATTTTATTTGCCGAATATTTTTTAGATAAAGTAAATACGCAATTAAATAAAAACGTAATAGGTTTTTCGCCCGAAGTGATTCAGTTGTTTTTTAAATACGATTGGCCGGGAAATTTACGTGAGTTACAAAACGTTATTAAAAAAGCAACCCTGTTAGCACAAGATAATATCATTAAAGTTATTGATTTGCCTCTTGAAATTAGTAATCCAATTGAAACTAAAACAGAAGGAACAGTTGTGGTTCGACATTCGTATTCATTAAAAGAAAACGAAAAAGAACAAATTTTACAAGCTTTACGTGATACAGATTACAACAAAACAAAAGCGGCAGAGCTTTTAAACATTACGCGTAAAACTTTATATAATAAATTAAAAGAATATGGGATAGACTTATAGCTATCCCATTTTTTGTAATATCTCGTTAAAAAAACTATTTATTTTATCTTCTAATTCAGAAACTTGTTTTTTAAGTACTTTAAAATCAGTTTCGTTTTCTATCAAAACCAACAAATTAGTAATCTCTTTATGTTCTAATTGTTTAAAAATAGAGGCCATTTTGTGTGCTAAACCCTTAATAGCTTGCTGGTCTTTAGTTTTGTAAAATTGTTTTAAATCATTTAAATACACCAAATTGTTTTGTTTTGATTTTTCTAAGAAATCATAAATTAACTTTTTATCATTGTTTAAAAATTCAGCAATCGATTTTAAATTATAAGCAAGTGGTTTGCCATCTAAATGTTTGTTGTTAACAATAAACGAATCCGGGTTTTGAATTAATTTTTCGATTGTATTTAAAATAGAACTAATACTAAACGGTTTACTAAGTAAGGCATTAAATCCAGCATTTTGGTATTTTGTTTTTTCGGCATCGGTGTTACCCGTTAGCGCAATTACCGGAATGTTGCTACTTTCATTATTTTCTCGAATTTGTTTCACCAAATCAAAACCCGTTTGATTGGGCATTTGTATATCTGTAAAAATAAACTGAGGTTGTATCCCATTTATTTTATCAAGTGCATCAGCAACATTAGAGAAAGGATAAACAATAATGTGTTCTTTCTCTAAAATTTCTTTCAACAAAGTCAATATCTGTTGATCATCATCTACAATGACAGCTTTTAAATGTTGAAAGTTAAATTGCGAAGCAACCTCGGGTTTTTTAGCTGTGTTTTCAACAATTTCTAAAAATTTAATAGTAACTAAAAAACAACTTCCTTTACCATATTCGCTTTCTAAATCAATAGAACCACCTAAAATTTCGGCTACTTTTCTAGATATTGTTAAACCTAAACCAGTACCCCCAAATCGTTTTTCTATGGTATTATCAGCTTGTGTAAATTCTTTAAAAACAACATCTAAATTTTCTTTTTTAATTCCAATTCCAGTATCTTTTACATAGAACAATACTTGGTTGTTAGCGAGTAACGTTGTTCCTATGGTAATGTTTCCTTTTGCGGTAAATTTAAAGGCATTACCAATTAAGTTGGTTGCAATTTGTCGTACTCTGTACGGATCTGTAATTATATTTTTTTCTAATGTTTCATCAAAATCAAAAATCAAGTTTATTGGTTTTGTAGCGTAAATTGCTTGTATATTTTGCGCGGTATCAACCAACAATTGATTTAATGAGAAAGGCGAATTTTCGAGTTTAATTTTTCCGGCTTCAATTAAAGTAAGCGAAGCCAAATCGTTAGCTAAATTGGTTAAATAATCAGATGATTTGATAATATTATCCACATAATACTCTTGCTTAGGATTTAAACTTGTTTTACGCAATATTTCGCCATAACCACCAATAGCGGCAATTGGCGATTTTAAATCGTGTGAAACAGTCGAGATAAGCTGCTCGCGACCTTTTAATAGATAATTTGCTTTGTCGTTCGCTTTCTCCAACTCTCGTTTATAGCGTTGTGTTTTAATAAAGTCTATAATATTAAGAACAATAAAAAATATTGTAGTAGCTAAAGCAATGATAGCATATATAGAAATTTGATTGTTTAATTTTTGAAAGCTCTCTTCTTTTAAAACTCGACTTTGGGTATTTTTGTTAATAATTGCCTCCTCAACGGTAATAAAAATTTTCTGAATTTTTTCTGAAATCGCTTTTTCGTTTCGCAGTAATTTTTTCTCCTCTTGTTCGTAAGCCTTACGTTTTGCCTCGGTTGTAATTTTAACTTGATTAAGTAAGTTTTTCGAGCTTACTAAAATCGAATCCATCTTTTTCTGACTAATTGTATTGGTACTGTCATCGGGAATATTTTGATTCATGTATTCCACAAAATCAGTAATAACCTTACTTTCGTATTTGCCTAATTTGTTAGGTTCCTTTACAAAATCCTCAATTTTTAATTTTCGATAATGTTCCTCAAGTTGTTTTAAATTTACAATTGCAAAATTTACATCTTTCTCTGTTTCTTGTTTACTACGTAAATTTTGTAACGAGGCGACATTAGATGATTTTTGAAGTAATAAGTTCGAAACCGTGTCTAATAAAACCACCTCTTCAAACTGTTTTAGTTGTGTTTTGGTTGCTGCAATTTCTAAAATTAAAGTATCAATTTTAGTATTTAACTCAATAATATCACGAGCTTGGGTCGAGTAAATAGTATTACGCGCAAAGCGTTCTACCTTTGCAATTTTATGTTGTAAACTACTTAACGTAGTTAGTTTAGATTCGTCAAAAGTTTTGTTTTCCTCTATTTTAAAAAACAAAGCATTTTCTGTATACAATTTCCAACCGGCACTTAAAATAATGATTAGTATAATTAAGTATCCTGAAATTATTTTAAACGGAATTTTTTTTAGCTTACTCGAACTCATACCACAAAGTTACGAATAACTTCAAAAAAAAAGCACTCTAAAAAAGAGTGCTTCAAGATATTATAATTTTAATTTTTTGCTAATTGCGTTAGGAACTGCTTTTTTATGCAACATAATCGCAGTTGTTTTATATTTTACATATTCCTTAGTCATGTACATATAACCTTTGTAATCGTTTGTTGCTCCCCACGAGTTTTTAATAATATAATATTCTTTTCCTCCTTGGTCTTTAGCAACACCTACAATATGCATTCCGTGGTCATCTTGCGTTGTGTAGTTATCAAAAGCTTGCTGGCGCATCTCTTCTGTAACTTCCGCCTCTTTTTTAGGACCATTAAATAACTCTTTTTTCTCATCAGCGTTCATTGCATCAAATTCTTTCTCAGCAACAAAAGCAACACCATTTTTCCAGCTAAATGTTTTTTCCGAAACATCTCCAGCCCAAGCCACAGTATATCCGTTTTTAAGTGCGTGGTCAACCGTTTCTGTTAACTCGTTTACTTTTACGTTGTAAACCTGATCAAAAGCCCAGTTGTCTGGAACTAATAAAGTGAATTTTGAATAATATGGATATTCCATAAACGACGAAATCTCGATGTAATCATCAGGATTAATTCCTACAACCTCTTTCGCAAACGTTTCTGGTGTATATTCTTTACCGTTGTGTTTAAATTTTTTAGGCACTTCTCCTAGGTACGAATCCAAAACAGCTGCATACGCTTTGTCCCAGTTAGGAGTTAATTTTCCGTTTGGGTTTTTAATAATTGCTGCCAACATACCGTCTAAAATAGCCGACATTTCCGAAAACTTATTTTTATCCGTTCCGTAATTTAAACCTGTATAAACCGATTGTGGCACCGCACCATATTTGCGATACATATTAATTACGTCATGAAATTGTCCACCTTCACCTAAAGCAACCGCACCGTGCATACGCACATACATACGAGCTTTTTCTAAATACGCATTTCTAGCCGAAAAAATTTGAGATAATTCTACCGGTTTTTTTCCCATTCGAATCATTTCAGACTCTAAAAACGAGTTTGCCGAATACGACCAACAAGTTCCAGACGATCCTTGATTTTTTATCGACGTGTTCTCTAAATTAATAACATCTGTAAAAGTAAAAGCTTCTTTACTTTTTTCGCTTGCGTTTAATTTTAAAGAATTTACAAGATTATCTTGTGCAAATGTAGTAGCCGAAACCCCAAAAAATAGAGCAGATGCTAAAAATAATGGTTTGATATTTAAATTCATTTTTAATAGTGAGTTTAATATGTGAGTCGTAAAATTAAAACTATTTACTAAATATTCAAATAAAGCAAAACGCTTAGTGTAATATTTAGTTTTAATTTTTTTATTTAAGATTCTATAATGTGTATTATTAATAGAAAGAATAAGTTTTTCAAGTCCCTTTTAGCTACATTTTTGTTGAATAATTTTGATAACTTATCAATCCTTAACGCGTTAATTGAAAATATATTTGTTTTTTTATTATTGTATTTAAAAATTTAATAATAATATGAAAAAATTAACTTTTTATTTAATATGTTTATGAAAAAACTTTTTACTTTTTTAAGTGTTGTATTATATACATCTGCTTATGCTCAACCCTTTAATGAATACACAAAAAATTGGGCAACATATTTTGGGGGTGAAGGGACTAGGCTTATTCATAGTGCTTTAGACGTTGAGGGTAATTTTATTGTTGCAGGACCTATATTGGGAGGCACTTTACAAGCTCTACAAAATGAAAATTATTATAATCAATTTATTACCACACAAAGTTCAAATTTTTTATACAATGCTAATTTGGTTCAAAATAGCAATAGTAATCAAAGTATAATTGCTAAATTTTCTCCTCAGGGTACTTTGTTACAAGCAGTTTATGTGCCTTTCGAAATATTCAATTTAAAAATAGATCTTACAAATAATTTATATATATCAGGGTCGTCTCGTTTAACTAATTTAGCAACTCCAAATGCTTGGTTCACTAGTCCATCTAATCCCGGTTTAGTTTACGGTATATTAGTTAAATTAAACTCCGATTTTACAACCAATTGGCTTACTTATTTGCCAACAGATAGTAACACTAAAATTTGTTTGGATGAAAATTTTAATATCTACGGTGCTAGTCATAGCTATATAGCATAGGGCATAACATCTCCTAATACTTTTCAGCCTAATTTTATTACTGTTATTGATAACAGAGGTAATCTTTCACCGAACGGGTATATTTTTAGGTTAAATAATCAAGGACAATTACAATGGACTACTTATTATGGAGATAATTTATTTATATCTGATATAGTATATAATAGTAACGAATTGGTTTTAAGTTGTCAAAAAGGCGTTAATGTAACTACATTTACAAATTATGCGACAACGGATGCATATCAGCAAACGCCTTCTAAAGCAATAGTCTCTAAATTTAATGCCGCTACAGGACAAAGAAATTACAGTACCTATTTAGATGATAATTTAAATATAAGCCATTTAATTAATACAGATAATAATATTTATGCATTAGGATTTGTGGGATCTAGAGCTTTAGTAGATTCTAATTTATTAAATCAATCCTATCAGTCTAGCTATGGAGGTAATGTAGACCTTTATTTAGGAAAGTTTACTAAGAATATGGTACCTATATGGGGGACATATATTGGAGGCAGCGATATGGAGTTTTTAGAGCCCACTTCTAGCTTTATTCATAAAAATGATGCATTATATTTTAGTTATTTTTCAAGTAGCGTAAGTTTTTTTAATACACCAAATATGTCTCAAAATGTACAATTAGATAATGCAAATCAAGTGGTAATGGAGTTCTCTGATACTGGGAATTTAGTTTGGGGTACTTATTTTGGTGGTGAAGGAACTGAAACGTACAGTAATATTTCAGTTTTAAATGATGATACTTTCTATATAACGGGCGATACTTACAGTTTTCAAAATATTGCTACTATAGGTAGTTATCAGGAAATTTTTAGTAGAAATCCTAACAATCATATCTCCGTTAAGCATTCTAACAGCTATATAGCAAAATTTGCTCCAGAAGATGCTCTATCGCTTTCGGATGTTTCAGAAGTTAGGTTTCAAATTTTCCCTAATCCAGTAAAAAATGGAACGTTTACTATTGTGGGAGATATTAAAGAGGGTTCTATTTTAGAGATTTATACGGTTTTAGGGCAAAAAATAAATACTCAAAAACTAATTGGGGGTTTTATTAATAAAGTACATATTTCGGATTTAAGTTCGGGTACGTATTTGCTACGTATAAAAGATGTTACAAATAGTTTTACAACTAAGTTGCTTGTTAACTAAAATGTTGATCGGATTTTTCTAAGGTGTGTTATGCTTGTAAGGATATCCATTTATTTAATTATTTAAATAAAAGATAAAGCAAAAAACGCGACGGTTTCATAAATTTTTAATTTATGTAAAACCGGAACGCCCAAACACGCAAATTCATAAACTATTTTATTATGTTATTTCTTTTTAATAACTTCAAAACCTGAAAAATTTAAAACACTCGTATGAAATATCAAGCAACTGCTTTGGCAATAATCTGTAGTTTAGGATTATCGGCACAAAATAAAAATAAAAAAATGGCGTATCCAGTTACCAAAAAAATTGAACATACCGATACTTATTTTGGTACAAAAATTAACGATCCTTACCGTTGGTTAGAGGACGACAGATCTGCTGAAACAGAGGCGTGGGTTAAAACACAAAACAAGGTTACTTACAGCTATTTAGACCAAATTGAATACCGTGATGCGCTAAAACAACGCCTAGAAAAACTTTGGAACTACGAAAAAATTGGAGCGCCTTTTAAACGCGGAAATTATACGTATTACTATAAAAATAATGGGTTGCAAAACCAATCGGTTTTATACCGAATTGATGCAGCTGGTAATGAAGAGGTGTTTTTAGATCCAAATACATTCTCTAAAGATGGATCTACGTCTTTGGCATCAGT
This sequence comes from uncultured Flavobacterium sp., assembly GCA_947631175.1. Taxonomy (GTDB): domain Bacteria; phylum Bacteroidota; class Bacteroidia; order Flavobacteriales; family Flavobacteriaceae; genus Flavobacterium. The sequence continues at coordinate 30,767 of CANRKI010000010.1, read as the reverse complement.
TTCATTCTCTGAAGACGGTTCTAAAGTTGCTTATTCTATCTCAGAAGGTGGTTCTGACTGGAGAAAAGTGATTATTTTAGATGTGGTAACCAAAAAACAAATTGGCGAAACATTGGTTGATGTGAAATTTTCGGGAACATCGTGGTATAAAAACGAAGGTTTTTATTACTCTAGCTACGACAAACCTGTAGGAAGTGAGCTTTCTGCTAAAACAGATCAACACAAATTATATTACCACAAGTTAGGAACGTCGCAAAAAACCGATCAAGTAATTTTTGGATTAAATGAAAAACGCCGTTACGTAGGTGGTTATGTTACTGACGATAATAATTATTTGGTTATTACTGCTGCAAATACAACGTATGGTAACGAACTTTATGTTAAAGATTTAAACAACGCAGATGCTAAAATTGTTACTATAGTTGATAATTTTAATAACAATGCAGGAGTTTTAGATAGCAAAGATGGTAACCTAATTATCTCGACAGATTTTAATGCGCCAAACAATAAAATTGTAATTGTTGATGCAAAAAATCCACAACAAAAAAATTGGAAAGATTTAATTGCTGAAACAGAAAATGTACTTTCGCCTAGTACTGGATCGGGATATATTTTTACACATTACATGAAAGATGCAATTTCTGAAGTAAAACAATACGATTACAACGGAAAGTTAATTCGTACAATCGAGTTACCTGGTGTTGGAACAGCTGGTGGTTTTGGTGGTGAGAAAAAGGATAAAGAACTTTATTTCTCATTTACAAATTATATTACGCCAGGTTCTACTTACAAATTTGATCCTGCAACAGGAAAGTCAGAAGTATACCAACAACCTAAGTTAGATTTTAAATCGTCAGAGTACGAAACAAAGCAAGTATTTTACACAAGTAAAGACGGAACGAAAGTTCCTATGATTATCTCATATAAAAAAGGAACAAAACTAAACGGTAAAAACCCTACAATGCTATACGCTTATGGTGGTTTTAATGTTAGTTTAACTCCATCTTTCTCGATTGCAAACGCATTATGGATGGAAAATGGTGGTGTTTATGCTGTTGCTAATTTACGTGGTGGTGGCGAATATGGTAAAAAATGGCACGTAGCAGGAACGCAATTGCAAAAACAAAACGTATTTGACGATTTTATTGCTGCCGCAGAATATTTAATCGACAACAAATACACCTCTAAAAATTATTTAGCAATTCGTGGAGGATCTAACGGAGGATTGTTAGTTGGAGCAACAATGACGCAACGTCCAGATTTATTTAAAGTTGCTTTACCAGCAGTTGGCGTTTTAGATATGTTACGTTATCACACATTTACAGCTGGAGCTGGTTGGGCATACGATTATGGAACAAGTGAAGATAATAAAGAAATGTTTGAATACATTAAAGGTTACTCGCCAGTTCACAACGTTAAAAAAGGAACAAAATATCCAGCAACTTTAGTAACAACTGGTGATCATGATGACCGCGTGGTTCCGGCACACAGTTTTAAATTCGCTGCCGAATTACAAGATAAACAAGCAGGAAATAATCCGGTGATGATTCGTATTGCAGTTAATGCTGGTCACGGAGCAGGAAAATCGGTTGCAGAAACGATTCAGGAGAATGTAGACATTCAGGCTTTTACCCTTTATAATATGGGGATTAAAAAGTTAGATGTTAAAAAATAATTTAAAAAGCTCAAACTTTTATGTTTGAGCTTTTGTTTTTTTTAAATTTATAGAAACCAAAATAAAATTAGGTGATGAGTACAAAAGCATATGCTGCATTTACAGCAACCGAAGATTTAAAACCACTTACAATTGAACGTAGAAAGTTAGATGCCTTTGATGTTTTTATTGATATTGAGTATTGTGGTGTTTGCCACAGTGATATCCACACAGCTCGTGCCGAATGGGGACAGCCAAATTACCCAGTAATTCCTGGGCACGAAATTATTGGTCGTGTGCTAGAGGTTGGGCCTAGCGTGACCAAATTTAAAGTTGGACAATTAGTTGGAGTAGGGTGTATGGTTGAGAGTTGCCAACATTGCCACTCGTGCGATGAAGGTTTAGAACAATATTGCGAAAACGGATTTACCGGAACGTATAACAGTTTGCGTAGTAAATATGGTGGCGTTACCTATGGTGGGTATTCTGAAAATATTGTTGTTGAGGAAAACTTTGTTTTAAATATTCCAGAAAATATTGATGTAAAAGGTGCTGCACCACTTTTATGTGCTGGTATAACAACTTGGTCACCTTTGCGCCATTGGAACGTTAAAGCTGGTGATAAAGTTGGTGTTATTGGTTTAGGCGGATTAGGACACATGGGGGTTAAATTTGCAAAAGCAATGGGAGCACATGTAGTAATGATTACAACATCCGAAAAAAAGGGAGCTGATGCAAAACTTTTGGGAGCCGATGAGGTTTTATTATCTACAGATAAAGAACAGATGAAAGCTCACACGTATTCGTTTGATTTTTTATTGAATACCGTTCCTGTAAAGCACGATGTTAATCAATATTTAAATTTATTGAAATTGGATAAAACAATGTGTATTGTTGGTGCAATTGAACCTCTAGATATTCATGGTGGAATATTAATTAACAAACGCCGAAGTGTAGCTGGTTCGTTAATTGGTGGAATTAAAGAAACACAAGAAATGTTAGATTTTTGTGGAGAACACAATATCGTTTCTGAGGTTGAGGTGATTGCCATTCAGGAAATTAATACAGCTTATGAACGAATGATTAAGTCGGATGTTAAATACCGATTTGTGATTGATATGAAATCGTTGAAAGAATAAATGAAAAGACCGAAATTTTATTTCGGTCTTTTTTTATGATTTGCTTTTAGCCCTGATAGAGCCGATATCCTTGTTTGTAACAACGTGAAAAACAAGATAAAGGCGAAAGCAGGAACACGGTTTTATTTTATACCCAAGCGTTTTTGCTTCTTAAAATAAATTTTCGATTGCTTCTGTTATTTCTAGTTCTGTTGCCGTAGTCAATTCGTTTTCGGTGAATTCGAAGTTGCCGCTAGCGGTTACAATTCCTGATTTGATGCCATATTTAAACGATCCGTTTTGTTCGGTAATGAAAATTAGGTGAATTTCGATTCCAATAGGAACGTAGCCATAATGTTCGCTGTAAGAATTTGTTGCGCCGGTAAAAACATCCATTGTACCGATGCTGTTTGGAACGTCGTTAAAGGCAAAAAACATGTTGGAATTTTGCGGACTATAAAGCTGCGGAACTTTAACCATTACAGTGGTTTTGGGTCTTGGGTCGTTAAAAAAGCGATCGATGTTTACCCAACCAAAATCGCCTAACCAAGCATAGTAACTATTGTTTCCACGCTCAATTGCGCCATCTTCGTTTTGGGTCCATTCCACTTGTCCGTCGTCGTTAATTTCGCCGTTCCATAAAACCATTTCGGTATCGTAACCGCCAGTTAGATTTACAGGAACTTGTAATGAATAGTTACATGTTGTTTGGATTAAGGCATTGTTTTTATACAATTCGATGTTAAATGCACCGCCTGATTTAAGCAATGCTTTGTCGCCTAATGAATTGAATCCCATGGTCGATATGCTAGTTAAAGCCATGTCTGCAGTGTCAAAAACTTCGGTGTATTTTAAAGTTACATTTCCGGTTACTTCTTGTCCGTTTAGTACTAAACAAGATTGATCTATTGTTAAAATAACTCCTTTTGGCGAAGTGTAAATAATTTGGCCACCTGCGGTTAAATTAAATTGCTGGGTTTGTGTACGACTGTTTTTGGCTTGATTGATTAAGTTGTTAAATGATGTTACCGAAGGTGCGGTTACTGTTTGTGAGCCAGAATCATCGTCTGAGTTACAACTAATTGCTAAAGTTGTAGCAAAAAACAGATAGAATATCTTTTTCATAATTAAATTTTTTTTGATTAGTAAGTTGTTAAATATCAAAAATTTAACCATTTTTTTGAAGTGCTATCTTTCTGATTTTTTTTAACAAGAAATACCTTTAGTAAATGAATTCGTGAAATTTATTATTGATAATTTATTTTTAAAATGATCTTGTTTTTTTGTTGATAATATTGAATAAGTGTTAATGTTATTAATGAAACAAAAAAAATCTCAATTAGAATTTTCTAATTGAGATTTTGTATTTAGTTCGCATAAATAAATTGAATATCTGGTCTATGCTTTTTAATTTCGGCTATAAATTTATCTTGCTTTCGAGGGCTAATATAAATTTCGTCGTATTTGTTGTATCGAATTATAAGTCCTTTACGAGCAAAAGCAGGTTTAAATCCGGCCCACATGGTTGTTCCTACTTCGATACTTCGAATTTTATCGAGCGGAATTTCGCCGTAAAAAAAAGCGATACGGTAACTAATAAATTTATGGTTTACTACATATGTAATAAAATAACAACATATTAAAAATGAAAGCATGATGAAGATGATAATTGCATCCATGATCATTACAGAATTCCAACCGTAAAGTTTAATTTCTGAGGCAACAACCGAACTAAAAAAAACAATAAAGCCCAAGATTATAATAACAATAAAGGGATCTCGTTTGCTTTTGACTTTCATTTTTTTAAAAATTGTTTAGACTGGATAAATATACAAAATATTAATTATCTCCGTCTAACAATCTTCCTAAACCACCCAGAACACTTCCTTCTCCTTTAGAACTTCCGCCCATACTTGGTGCGTGAGCAATGATTCTGTCGGCTAAACGGCTAAATGGTAAAGATTGGATGTAAACGGTTCCGGGACCTTGTAAGGTTGCAAAAAACACGCCTTCGCCACCAAAAAAGGTATTTTTAATTCCGCCTACAAATTGTATGTCGTAGTTTACGGTTTGTGTAAAACCTACTAAACATCCAGTATCTATTTTTAAAATTTCGCCTGGTTTTAAATCCTTACGAGCTAAGGTTCCGCCGGCATGAATAAAGCTCATTCCGTCGCCTTCTAGTTTTTGCATGATAAAACCTTCGCCACCAAAAAGTCCAGTTCCTAATTTTCTGTTGAATTCAATTCCTACAGAAACTCCTTTTGCAGCGCATAAAAAAGCATCTTTTTGACAGATGAATTTTCCGTTAAATTCTTGCAAGTCAATAGGAATAATTTTACCTGGATATGGAGATGCGAAAGAAACTTTTCGTTTTTGAAAGTCTCTATTTTCATATGCTGTCATAAACAAGCTTTCGCCGGTAAGCATACGTTTTCCTGCCGAAAGTAGTTTACCAAAAAGCCCTGAATTTTGATTTGAACCGTCACCAAAAATAGTTTCCATCTGGATTCCGTTTTCCATCATCATAAAGCTACCAGCCTCGGCAACAACAACTTCTTGTGGGTCTAATTCAATTTCAACATATTGCATTTCTTCACCATAAATGATGTAATCAATTTCATGTGCATTCATAACTTAATAGTTTTTATTGATTAGTATACAATGTGTTTAGATTGTTACATAATTTAGAATAAATTAATATTTAAGTGGGCCAACGTAATACATTAATTTTTGAATTTTTGCTTTTCGTCTGTTTATGTATGCAGAAGAGTTGCTGGCTTTGTACTTTCGCGGATTTGGAAGAATTGCAGCAATACCAGCGGCTTCGTTTTTGGTTAAATTAGCGGCCGATTTTCCGTACCAATGTTTAGCCGCAGCTTGTGCACCATAAACGCCTTTTCCCATTTCTATGGAATTTAAGTATACTTCCATAATACGTTCTTTACTCCAAAAAATTTCGATTAAAACGGTAAAATAAGCTTCAAAACCTTTTCGTATAAAGCTACGTCCTTGCCATAAAAACACATTTTTTGCAGTTTGTTGCGAAATGGTACTTCCGCCAACAATACGTTTACCTTTTTTATTGGTTTTTATTGCTTTTTTAATGGCATCAACATCAAAACCATTGTGGGTTAAAAACAGGTTGTCTTCGCTGGCGATAACTGCTTTTTGTAAGTTGGGCGAAATATTTTCAATCGCAACCCAATCGTGACTCCAAATAATATCTTCACCAGCAATCATGTTATCAAAAGCGCGAGAAAACATTAATGGTGTACATGGTACAGGAATAAATCTGAAAAAAATTACAGAACCAATACTTAAAATAAAAAACCATTTTATGATTTTTAAAACCCAAGATTTAAGTTTTTGAAATAAGGTTTTTGGGGTATTGTCTTTTTCTTTTCTTTTAAAAAAATTAAATTTCATAAGGTATAAATAGTGGCCTCAAATATAATTTAAAAAACGAAAGATTTTATAAATTGATACAAAACAAAAAAGTCAGGAAAAATCCTGACTTTTAGTTTGTTATTGTTGGTTTTGTTGCTCTTGAGCTTTTTCTTTTTTTCGTTTAAAGTAGTTTACAACAAAAGGAATAGTTGTGATTACTACGATAATTATAATGATTACTTCGATAAAATCTTTTAGGTTGATACCAAATTGAGCTTTGAAGATTTCGTTTAAATAATGTCCTGCAAAAATTAATGAAAACGCCCATAAAAACGAACTTACTATGTTATAAGCCATAAAACGCTTTCTTTCCATTTGAACGATCCCTGCAATAATTGGTGCAAAAGTTCGGATTACAGGTAAAAAACGCGCAATAATAATGGCTCTACCACCGTGTTTTTCGTAAAAAACTTTAGATTCTAAAAGGTATTTCTTTTTAAAAATAAAGGTATCTTTTCTGGTATATAAATAAGTTCCCGATTTTTTTCCAAACCAGTATCCAAAAGTATTTCCTAGAACTCCTGCTAAAGCTACTAAAGTTGCAACAGCTGTAACGTTTAAAAAATCATCCATTCCTTTACTTCCAGAGTCTATTACATAAATAGTATTCATTAACTCAGTCGAGTAAATTCCAGAAAGAAATAATAAACTATCTCCTGGTAAAAAGAAACCTGCAAACAAGCCAGTTTCGGCAAAAATAATAAACAATACTACGTAAATTCCAACTGGAACACCTCCTATTTCAAGGTTTATATAAAATTCTGGATTAATTAAATCTGCTATATGAAAATCAGACATTAGTGTTTAAATTAGTTAATTAATTACATGTTTTATATCGCTGATAATCATTATGTTATTTTTTATACATTTAAGTTTTTTTATAACTTAAAATATAGACAATGAATTAATGAATTATCAAACGAAAATATTTTTTTGTTAGTGATTTACATCGATTAACATTTTGTAATCGATCAAATATTTTTGAATTCGTGAAATTAGTTTTTTTTTTAAAAATACACTAATAATAAAAACACAAAAAAGCATCAATACGTTAAAAAAAGTGCGATTAAAGAGCTTTGTTTCATCGCACGTTTAAATTCATTTCATTTTTATAACTTTACAAAACACAATATTTATCAAAACATGAAAAAAATAATTATTTTAACCTTAACCTTAATGGGGCTAAACATGACGGCTCAAAACGTAATGAATCCCGACCTTTTATGGAAGTTAGGAAGAGTATCGCCTGTTGGGATCACAAAAGATGGAAAAAATTTAGTTTATAAAGTAGGAACTCCCGATGTTGCTGCTAACAAAGTAAATTCGAAAACGTACATTGTAGCTTTAAAAGGTGGAAAACCTACTGAAATTGAAGATTATAAAGACTTAATTGCAGATCCATACAAAGCTCCAAATGGTGATTTGCTTACGCATAAAGAGGTTAAAATAAACAAAGTTTTAGGTTCTGATTATTACCCAGAGCTTAAAGAATCGACAGTTCAAATATACGATGCCCTAGATTACAGACATTGGGATACTTATAATGACGGAACACACAACCACGTTTTTGTGGAGCAAAATAACGGAAATATTGTAGACCTTTTATTAAACGAACCTTTCGACTCTCCGCAAAAACCTTTTGGTGGTAGCGAAGATTATGTTTGGGCTCCGGACCATAAATCTGTAGTTTATGTAGCTAAAAAGAAAATCGGAACAGAATACGCTACTAGCACAAATACCGATTTATATCAATACGATTTAGCGACAAAACAAACCACAAATCTTACTTCAACCAATCCAGGGTACGATACACATCCTACATTTTCTCCAAACGGCGAATTAACTTGGCTACAAATGAAGCGCGATGGATACGAAGCCGATAAAAATGACTTAATCGTACGCTACAAAGGTATCGATATGAACCTTACTGCGGGTTGGGACGGAACAGTTTCTAGCTACAAATGGTCGGCAGATGGAACTAAAATTTACTTTGTTGCCCCAGTAAAAGGAGCACAGCATTTGTTCGAGGTTAACTTTCCGGGGGCAAAACGTATTGCGGTAAACGTAAAACAAATTACAACAGGTAAATTTGACGTAACCGGAATTGTTGATACTGTAGGGAACGATGTTTTTGTAACCCGTACCGATTTTAACCAAGCGAGCGAAGTATATTCGTACAACTTAAAATCTAAAAAGTGGAATCAAGTTACTAAAGTTAATAACGAGACATATAAAACTTTAGATTTAGTAACTTCCGAAGAACGTTGGGTAAAAACAACAGATGGAAAAGACATGTTAGTTCACGTAATTTATCCTCCAAATTTTGATCCTAACAAAAAATATCCAACTCTATTATATTGCCAAGGCGGACCACAATCTGCATTAAGTTACTTTTACTCATTCCGTTGGAATTTTCAAGTTATGGCCTCACAAGGATACATTATTGTAGCGCCAAACCGCCGCGGAATGCCAGGTCACGGAGTAGAGTGGAACGAAGCAATATCTAAAGATTGGGGCGGACAAGTAATGAACGATTATCTTTCTGCAATTGACGATGTTGCCAAAGAAAAATATGTGGACAAATCGCGTTTAGGCGCAATTGGCGCTAGTTACGGTGGCTATTCGGTTTATTACTTAGCCGGAATTCACAACAACCGTTTTAAAACCTTTATCTCGCATTGCGGTGTTTTTAACCTTGAATCTATGTACGGAACAACCGAGGAAGTTTTCTTTACAAATTGGGATGCAGGTGGCGCATATTGGGACAAAAACAATGCAGTAGCTCAAAAAACATACGCACAATTTAACCCTAAAAATTTAGTTGCAAACTGGAACACACCAATTTTGGTATTTCATGGTGGTAAAGACTATCGTGTGCCAATTGGTCAAGGGCAAGAAGCTTTTCAGGCAGCACAATTACAAGGAATTAAATCACGATTTGTGTATTTACCAGACGAAAATCACTGGGTGATTAAACCACAAAATGCTATGATTTGGCAGGGTGAATTTTTTAAATGGTTAAAAGAAACACTATAAAACACAAAACTCGACAAGTAACGGTCGAGTTTTTTTTATTTTGGGCGTTACGGTTTATGTAAATTAAAAATTTACCAAACCGTCGCGTTTTTCGCTTTATCTTTTTTGTAAACGCTCCGCGTTATACAAAAAAGGATGCCGCTACACCCGCTAACGCGCGCTGCCAAATGTTTAACTTATGGCGAAGCGCGTTAGCGGGTTGTAGCATTGTTTAAGCACATTTTGTAACAACGTGAAAAAATTGCAAGTGAGTAAAACACGAGGCGCTCACTAAAAAGGCGGGGAACGCCCAAAAAATAAAATGGATATGGTAAATGTTCTTTTTAATGGTTTTTGTTATTTTATTCTGAATAAAATATTTTTTATATTAACGTATAATTTGTTATATTTTTTTTATTTTTGTTAAAATTAATTAAAAACATAAAAAAATGAAAAAATTTTATTTCTATTCGTGTCAATTCTTTCGTTATCGTTAGTAACGTCTTGTAGTAGTGACGATGATAAAGGTAGTGCGTCAATTTTAGGTAAATGGCATCATCATGCAAGTATTTACGATGGAGGCACAGAGTTACACGATCATGAGTGCGCTACTAAAAAAGATTATATTGAATTTAACGCGAATAATGTTTATAAATATGTAATTTATAATACAAGTTGTGCAATAGATGATCAAGATACTTTTACTTGGACACAAGAAGGTAATATTATTACAATTGAATCAGGTGATTTACAAATAACGGAATTAACAGGATCTACATTAAGATTATATGATTCTGAATATGACGAAACATTTGTATTTAAAAGATAAAAAAAAGGGTTTAGCAATTGCTAAACCCTTTTTTATTAACCATGTGTATGTTCTTCAGCATCGTTACCAATATATATTTCTGTAAAAACCTGTTGTTGGTTTCCTGCTTTATCTAAAGCAAATATTCCTAAATGATAATGTCCGTTTGTAAGTGTTTCTCCGTTAATATTTTCTGGAATTTCCACATGACGGTGTAATTCGTAAACTTTTGTGTTTTCTGTAATTTGAAAAGTTTGTTCGTACTGAAAGTAATTTGTACTTCTTCTTCCGTGTGTGTGCCCGTCTTCGGCAGCATGAATTTCAATTTTATACGAGGCTAATGCTTCGTTATCTGTAATTAAACCTTCGATGTGTATTTCACTACCAGGTAAAAAACCTTCGTGATCTCCTGGTTCAAGTAAAGTAATTTCTGGTTTTTGTGTGTCAACAGCGTTATCGTCGCTAGAACATGATACAAATAAAGTTGTTGATAAGATGCTGATATATAAAGCTAATTTTTTCATTTTGAATTATTTTAATTTATTTAAATTTTACTTTTTTAGATTGATGATTTTTGAGCTAAAAGTTGCTGAGGTGGACCTCGTGTGTAAAAATTAAATAAGGTTTTAAAATATTTTTTCTGAATAAATAAGAAGTCCTTTTTTATATTAAAATCCGTACGAATACAAGTAAAGTTTATTAATTCGGGCACAAGTAATGCTGCTTGAACAAAAATATGTTGTTTACAAATGTGATCGTTTGATAGTTTGTGAACCTCGGTTTTATCAGAATAAGAATTGTTATAATGATGATGCACTACAAAATAATGTATAGCATTATTTACCTGCGGAATCCAAAAGATGGCAAGTAATAAAGTAACTATATGTTTTTTTGTAGCTTTCAATTTTAAAATGGAATACTTAGTAAAAGTTGTATGTTTCTTCCTAATTCTGGAATTTCGACTGCACGATAATAACTACTGTGGTTGTAATATTTTTCGTTGAATAAATTGGTTGTGGTTAATTGCGCATTTATTTTAAATTTTTTAAGCTGTATTTGACTTGAAAGTCCAGCTCCAAAAGTGGTGAAACTTGGTGTAAATTCTTCGTTTTGCGCAATTCGATTTTGCTCTAATCCGTGTTTAGCCGAAATATAAATTTTATTGTTTTTAAAATAATTTACATTGTTAAACGCGTAGTCAACTTTAATAAAAACGTTGTTTGCTGGCGTAAAAGGTAATGCGTAATTTAAATTTTTATTGCTGTTTAGTTGTTGGTTTCTGATGTATTCGAAAACCGAATTAACGGTTAACTTATTCCAAAACGTTTTTGTAAGTTCTAGCTCAAAACCTGCTAGTAATGCTTTGCTTTGTGTGTAGGTGTAAATTTGTCCGCCATGTGGTAAAATCGAAAATTGCCCGCTTGGTTTTAAATAAATATAGTTGGTAAAATAATAGACATACGGACTTAAACTTACCGAAAATCCATCGATCTCATGACTTAAAACCGTATCAAATGCCCAACCTTTTTCGGGATCTAAATTGGCATCTCCTTGTTCGTGACGAAAAGCGCCGTGGTGAATTCCGTTAGAGGCTAATTCTATTGCTGTTGGAAATCTAAAGTTAGACGCCGCAGTAAAATTCCAATTCCAATTAGGAGCTAAAGCATAATTTAAACCTAATGCAAAGTTGAATGCGTTAAAGTCTTTATCAAGTTCTGGCGTGCGTTGTGCGTAATAATTTGCTAGCGCTTCGTTTCTGCCCGAATTAATTAAATATTGATATAAAATAGTATCGTAATAGGCATTTATTTTTAAATCGGCCCAATCTGCTCGAACACCAAATTCTGTTTTTAATTTATTAGATAGTTGATATTCGTGTGTAGCAAAAACGCCTAATGCTTTTCGGTTAAATTTTGGAAGTAAGTAGCTATAACCACCACTTTTATTGTTTTGATATTGGTATTGAATTCCAAATTTCGTTTGATTTTTTTCATCCCATTTGTGTTTATAACTAAGTTGTTGGTCTATAGTTATAAGTTTAAAATCGAGCTCTAAATCCGGATTGTTTGTAGGAGCGGTTTGGTTGCTGTAATGGGTGTGAAATTTACTCCACTCTTGACGATGGTTGTTTTGAAAAGCAACTTTAAAATTAAATTCTCCTTTATTTGTTTTGTATGTATTGTCAGAAATTACTTTTAAATGGTTTACCGATTGATATGGGAATTCGATATTTCTGTAATCTCCATCGTGAGCAACAGCGTTTACATTTGGGATTCCGTGCGCACCCGGAAAAAAACCTGATTTTATATAATTGTTAGATACTTGTATAAAGCTGTGTAGTTTTTCACTTTTATAACCTAATGTTCCTGCAAAATTACGTTCTACACCCGCCGAGTTTTTTAATCGGTTTTTGTGAACCGGCATGTTATAATTTAAATACGATATGTTTTTTGTTGGAATTTTATAATCTGCATAATCTAAAATAGTAGCATTGGCTTTAAAATAGATTTTGTTGAATCGCTGTTTTAAATTTAAATTCACTCCTAAACCATCGTTTACAGATTTTCCTAATAAAGATATATTCCCGGTTAATGAATCACTAGGAATAGCCGAATTATCAATAGCAATAACTCCGCCCATCGCGTCACTTCCGTATGCAATGGTTCCAACACCTTTAATAATTTCTACTTTTTCGGTATTAAACGCATCAATCTCTAAACCATGATCGGCTCCCCATTGTTGTCCTTCTTGTTTAATTCCGTTCTCGGTAACAGCAACTCGGTTGGCACTTAACCCACGAATTATAGGTTTGGATTGTCCGGCACCAATCTGCGAAGCATTAATTCCAGCTACGTTTTCTAATGATGTAGCAAACGAGCCTCCGTAGTTTGCCAGTACTTTTTGCTGAGAAACGTTTGTTGTATTACTCGTTTTTTTAGCTTGATTGGTGGTAATCACAACTTCTTGCAAGGCACTTTTATCTTCTTGCAAAATAATATTTATACGAAGGTTTTCGTACACATTAAGTACTGTATCTTTAGTAACATATCCAATATAACTCACAATTAAACGGTGTGTGTTATCAGAGATTCGATTAAATTCAAAATTTCCTAACGGATCTGTTGCTAAACTTTGGTTAGATAAATGTACGTGCGCGCCAGGTAACGTTTCGTTTTTTGCATTACGAACAGTTCCCGAAATTTTATTTTGCGCCATACCAATAGATGCTATGCATAATGCAACAGCAACAAATAGGATTCGCATGTTTGTATTTTTAGTGTAAATGAAAGTGGACAGAGAAAATCTAAGATTTTTCTGTAGAAATAAAAGATTAAACTAAAAATTGCGCAGGAGGTCCACGTAAATAATTGTGGAAAAGGCTTTCTGAAATGTATTCAGAAGTTTGGTATACGTATGGTTTCGTTAGTTTTGAAAAAGAAAAGGGTTCAAAACTAAATGTATCTGTCGCTACATACGGTTGGTAAGTAAAATCACAAATAGGACAATCATCTTCATGATTTTGATTGTGCTCGTCTGTTGTATGTTTTTTGTGATCGTGTGATGAGCATTCGCTTAAAACCTCATTGTAATAATGCTGAAAGGAATGCAGAGGTTGCAACAATACTATAAATAGCGTTGTTGTTAAAATAATATATTGCTTTATTATTTTTAAACTCTTCATCAAATACAAAAATAGCTATTTAAATTTAATTGATTCTAAATAATTCTTAAAAATGATTGGATTAATAAAAAGTTGTTTGTAAAATTTATGATTAATGATATCTTGCGAAAAATAAATAAAAGATTAATTATGAAAAGTGTATTACTTATTTTGGTTGTGTTTGTTCAGAGTTTTAGTTTTGCTCAAGATAAAAAACCGTCTGAAGTTTTTTGGAATAACTTATTAAAGCATTGCGGTAACTCGTACGAAGGAACAATTACAGCGGGCGGAAAAGAAGGAGATGGTTTTGTAGGCGAAAAATTAGTAATGCATGTAATTTCATGTAATAAAAATGAAATCAGAATTCCGTTTCATGTAGGGAATGACCATTCAAGAACATGGGTAATCACTAAAAATAAAAAAGGAATATTAACCTTAAAACATGACCATCGCCATAAAGATGGATCGGAAGACGAGGTTACGCAATACGGTGGTACTGCACCTAATGTTGGAAAATCAGATATACAATTTTTTCCAGCCGATGCTTACACGTATAATATGATTGATTACGCTTTTTCTAACATTTGGTGGTTAACGTTAAATGATCTAAATTTTAGTTATAATTTAATGAAAGTAGGTTCTGACAGAAAATTCACTGTTGTTTTTGATTTAACAGAAGCTGTTGAAACTCCTCCAAATCCGTGGGGATATAAAAAGTAGATTTATTAAAAAACACTTTTGATATTATCAGAGGTGTTTTTTTTATTAATTGATATTGAGTTTTTCTATCAATAATATTGAGTTTCGTAAAGCGATAAAACTGTATATTCTTAAATATTTAAAACAGAATGATAGGAAGAGGTAGTTTCTCTTATTATTAGTTTTTTACAATTTTAAGAAACTTTAGTAACATTTGTAGCTACACTAAACAAAAAAGATGATTGAAAATTAAATAAAAAAGGCGCTCTTGAAATACAAGAACGCCTTTTTTTATATTACTTTATTTTTATTGTAAATTGTTTTAGATACAAAAATGTAAAAAAGTAAAGTCAAAACACATAAAACAGATCCGATAATAAATACAGAACTGTAATTTACCAAGTTAGCGACTTTACCTGCTATAACCATTCCGAGTCCAATACCTAAGTCGTAAAATGTAAAAAAAGTTGAATTTGCTGTTCCTCTTTTTGAGGGTTTTGCCATATTTATAAATAAATTTTGGAATGTAGGGCTTAAAACACCATAACTAATTCCAATAAAAAAGGCAGATCCAAAAAACATGTATAGGTTTTGTGCAAATCCAAAAATAAGTAAACTTAAGGTCAATAAAATTAATGAGTAAGACATTAATTGATGGATATAACCTTTGTCGATTAATTTTCCGGCAAAAAGTCTGGAAAAAGTCATTCCTAAAGCCATAAACATAAAAAACATTCCTGTATTTTCAATATGTAAACTTTTACCGTATAAAGCGGCAAACGCAAATAAAGCGCCGTAACATATTGCAATTCCTAATAAATTTATACCAATTGGTATTGCTTTTATTAAAATGAATCGATCAAGTGAAATTGGTTCACTTTCTGTCGCTTCACGTTCAGGTGCGTTTATGAATAAAGTCAGAATTAAAGCAAGGACAGAAAAGAAAATTGCTGAGTAAAAGTTTATTTCGACCGGATAGTGATCATATAAAAATAAACCTAGCATAGGGCCGATTGACATGGCTAGAGTAGATGTTAGTCCAAAATATCCTACACCTTCACCACGACGTTCCGACGGAATAATATCAATCGTTAAAGTACTACTAGCCGTGGTGCTCAAACTCCAAGCAAAACCATGTAATACTCGAAACACAATTAAAAAAAATAACGTTTTAGATTGCATGTAGCCCACAAATAACAAGGTGAAAATAACCAATGAGGCGATTAACATTTTTTTTCGTGGAAAAGTATCTGCTAAATATCCAGAAAACGGTCTAATTGCAAGAGCAGCAGTTATGTAACTCGCTAAAATTAATCCGGTTTCACTGTCATCTGTTTTAAACTGTTCAACAATATAAAATGGCATTACCGATCCAATTAAGTAAAAAGCAAATACCATTAAAAAACTAGCAAAACAACTCAGTAAAAAATTACTAGTCCAAAGTTTAGGTAATGTCATATATTGAAAAAAGAAGAAGTCTCTAATAACATAGAAACTTCTTTTATTTAATGTGTTGTATTATAATAAGTTGTTTGCAACTAAATATTCAGCAATTTGGATGGTGTTAGTTGCTGCACCTTTACGTAAGTTATCAGCTACAATCCATAGGTTTAACGTGTTTGGCTGGCTACCATCTCTACGAATACGACCAACAAAAACTTCGTTTTTACCTTGAGCATCCAAAGGCATTGGATATTCAAATTTTGCGATATCATCTTTAACAATTACTCCTGGAGTGTTAGATAAAATTTCGCGTACTTCGTTTACATCAAAATCGTTTTCAAACTCCACATTTACAGCTTCAGAGTGACCACCTACAACCGGAATTCGAATTGCAGTTGCTGTAACAGCAATTGTCATATCGTTTAATATTTTTTGTGTTTCACGAACTAATTTCATTTCTTCTTTCGTGTAACCGTTATCTTCAAAAACGTCACATTGCGGAATTGCGTTGCGGTGAATTTGGTATTTGTATGCCATCTCACCTTCAATTCCTTTATATTCATTTTCTAATTGTTGTACTGCTTTAACTCCAGTACCCGTAATAGATTGGTACGTTGAAACAACAACACGTTTAATATCATATTTTTTATGAAGCGGAGCCAATGCCATAACCATTTGGATAGTCGAACAGTTTGGGTTAGCTATAATTTTATCTTCTTTTGTTAATTCTGAAGCGTTAATTTCTGGTACAACTAATTTTTTTGTATGATCCATACGCCAAGCCGATGAATTATCAATAACTGTAATTCCAGCTTCAGCAAATTTTGGAGCCCATTCTAAAGAAGCCGTTCCTCCAGCCGAAAATAAAGCAACATCCGGCTTCATTTCAACCGCTGTTTGCAATCCTACAACCTTATACTTGCTTCCCTTAAACTCAATTTCCTTACCTACAGATTTCTCTGATGCAACAGGAATTAATTCAGTCACAGGAAAATTCCTTTCAGCAAGTACTTGCAACATCACTTCGCCAACCATACCAGTGGCACCTACAACGGCTACTTTCATAAATAAAATATATGTTAAAAATATTAATGTATAATATCTGCAAATTTAGTAAAAATGCAAGTTTTTTTTTAGTTTATTTAATTATTATCTTCTTTTTCAACTTTATGATAAAATAAATATTATTGTTTTTGCATATGAATTATATTTTTAAAGAATACGTAATATAATTACATTTTTTGTGCATATTTATAAAACACAAAACTCACTAATTAAAAAAATTAGTGAGTTTTGTGTTTTATAAATTGTGTATTACAGTAAATTTTTAATTTTTCCACTAAATGTATACGAGCCGCTGCCACTATACCAATTGCATATTATACTATTGTTTTCTAAATCAATATGTTTGTTAATAACTATTTTATTTGAATTAATCCATTCAATAATAAACTTGTCTTTTGTTAACTGTTTAATAAATACAGGATTTGTATCTTTAATTTCTATATTACTATTATCTTTAAAGCACCACGAAATTCTATTTAATTTATCGATATGTAGATTAAACTCTGCATTGTCATAACAAATTGAAATATTTTTCTCAATTAAAGGATTTTTATGTTTGATTAATGCTTCCATAATAATGCTTTTTTATTTTTATGAAGCGAATTTACACTGAACGCATTGATAATTAAAGTTATATATCGTTTATTAGATGATTTGTTACAAATAAACGATAAAAATGCAGAATTGAAAAACTATTACATATATCATGTGTAATAAATATATAATCTGTAATTTAGTCATCAATTGTTTTTATTATTAGGTTAAAAAGAATATTTCATGAAAATTAAAGTAGAGCAAACCGCACAATATTTAAAAGACATATTCCCCAACCTACCAGAATTTGTAATTGTACTTGGTAGCGGATTAAAAAAAATTGTCGATGAGGTTCAAAACAAAATAGTTATTCCGTACGACCAGATCCCAAACTTTCCTAAAGTAACTGTGCAAGGACATGGCGGAGATTTAATTTACGGAACCTTAGCCGGAAAATCGGTACTAATAATGAGCGGTCGTTTTCACTATTACGAAGGCTACTCAATGCAAGAAGTAACCTTGCCAATGCGAGTATTTGGTGTTTTAGGTATTAAAAACGTCATTTTATCCAATGCTTCGGGTGGTGTAAACCTAAATTTTAAAGTAGGAGATGTTATGTTAATTCGCGATCACATCAACATGATGCCAGAGCATCCATTACGTGGTGAAAATATTGACCAATGGGGACCTCGTTTTGTTGATATGTCGCAACCTTATGACAAACATTTTTTAAACTCGGCAATAAATTATTGTCAAAATCAAAACATTCACGTACATCAAGGTGTTTATTTGGCATTGCAAGGTCCAACCTTCGAGCCTCCTGCCGAATATGGTATGATTAAAAACATGGGCGCCGATACCGTGGGCATGAGCACCGTTCCCGAGGTAATTGTTGCTCGCCACATGGGATTACGCGTTTTTGCTCTCTCGGTGATTACTGATCTTGGCGGTCCGCATCTTGAGGTTCCCGTATCTCACGAGGAGGTTTTACACGCCGCAGACGTAGCCATGCCTAAAGTAATCGCTATTGTTAAGCATGTAATCGAAACAAATTAAAAGATAAATTTTTGTTAATTTAAAATAATCACCAAAAAAGGTTGTTTTAATTGTATAAAAAATAATCAAGATGAAAAAAGTATATATTTCCCTATTTTTATTTTCACTAGCACTAGTAAGTTGTAAACCAAAAACAACCGAAACGCCAGTAATCGAGACGCAAACAGACACCGTAATTGTTAATGATCCAATTATAGACGAGCACACGTCAGAAAATTCGTTAGATTGGGACGGAACTTACCAAGCAACTTTACCATGTGCCGATTGTCCTGGAATTAAGACAAACATCACTTTAAACACCGATAAAACCTTTAAAATTACTAGCGAATATTTAGAACGCGATTCTAAAATTGAAGATGCTGGCGAATTTATGTGGCACGACAACGGAAGAGTGGTTCACCTAAAAGGTAAAGAAACAGACATTAAACTTAAAGTTGTTGAGAACGGATTAATTCATCTAAATTCTGATGGCACACCAATCACAAGCAGCTTAAAAGAGCATTACCGATTCACAAAACTATAAACTAAAAGGCTAAAGATTTTTCTTTAGCTTTTTTTATTCTGGGCGTTCCGGTTTAGTAAATTAAAAATTTACCAAACCGTCGCGTTTTACGCTTTATCTTTTTTTTTAACGCTTTGCGTTATACAAAAAAGGATGCCGCTCCACCCGCTAACGCGCGCTGCCAAATGTTTAACTTATGGCGAAGCGCGTTAGCGGGTGGAGCATTGTTTGAGCACATTTTGTAACAACGTGAAAAAATTGCGAGTGCGTAAAACGCGACCCGCCCACTAAAAGGCGGGAAACGCCCAAAAAATAAAATCGATAAATTAAATAACGTTAACGACTCGAGGATGGAGTATTTAGTGTAAGCGACGTGTTTATTTTAATAAATCTAAAATTTGATTTAGAGCTAATTTTGATTCTTTCATTATGGGTAAAAGCGGCCAAATATGCGGCATTTTGTTTTTTTTAATTACCTGTAATGCTGTGTTATTGTTTTTTAAAAGCTCTGCAAAAAGCATTTGATCGATAGAGGTAATATCGAAAGTTCCAATAAATAACGTTGTTTTTGGGAACTGTTTTTTGACTCCATTTATTGGCGAAATTTCATGACTCGTTAAATCATCACTCCCTAAACTTATTTTTTTAGCACTTTTAACCCCTTTAATAGCTAACATAATATCATTCGGTTCGATGCTTTTTATCTTTTCGTTACTTAAACTGGCATCTAAAACAGGAGAAATTAAAATAATTTGTTTTGGATAGCTTTCTTTTTCTATTTGCTGAATTAGTTTGATGATTAATGTTCCACCTGCCGAATCCCCAATGATGGAGATCTGATCCTTATCAAACTGTTCTAAAGCGGTTTTGTAGATAGTTTTAATGTTATCCGAAACTTCTTGAATGCGGGTTTCTGGCGCTTTTGGATAATCAATAAACCAAATATTTTGATCGGTATCCTTAAAAATCTTAGCAATTGTATCCCAATGGTGTTTTGCAGGCCCCGAAACAAATGCACCGCCATGTATATAAATGACAAGTTGTTTTGAAGTGGACTTTGTAAATTGATGTATTTTACTTTTTTTAATTTGAATCAGATTATGATTTTTTACCAGAAGTTTATTTTTTGGATTGTAAACATCATCTTTTCGGAGAGATTTGTAATCAATAGGTTCTTGATTAAAAATGTTTTTAATTCCTTTTAATTTAATAAAATTAGTGACAATGTAATAAGAAAAGCTTGGTTTCATTTTTTTATGGTTTTTTACAAGTTACAAAAAAATGAAATGAATTAGGTGTATCTTAAAATTAAAACTGCTTCCAAAAAGTATGAAAGCAGTTTACTATAAAATATGAATTTGATTAAGATACAGGGTAATAATGTACCTAATTAAGTTCTAAGAATCAATAATTTGTATGTCGCGTAAACGAAGCTGTAAACTGGTATTGCCTTTAAATTCGTTTTCGTCGATCGAGTATACCGCGTTAAACGGGTAATTGTTTTTTAAGGTGTTGTAATGGTTGGCCATGCCAAAACCAATGGCTCTGTATTTATGTATTCCGTTTTGTGTGACCTCGGCCGAAAGGTGTTCTTGATTTTTACCAATCTGTTTTACCATTCCTGTATCGGTTAGGTTTTTACTTACAAAAATAGGATGTAAATTTTCGGGACCAAATGGTTCAAACTGTTTTAAAATGCGAATGGTTTTTGGCGTAATTTCGGATAAATTAATCTCGGCATCAATCTCGATTTCCGGTTCACGCCATTCGTCTTTCATGGTTTCTCGGACCACTTTTTCAAAAGCTTCTTTAAAATCGGGATATTTACTTTCATCTATTGTTAATCCAGCAGCATACATGTGTCCACCGAATTGAATGATATGGTCAGAACAAGCCTCGAGTGCGTTGTAGACATCAAAGTTTTTAACCGATCGAGCCGAAGCAGCTAATTTGTCGCCACTTTTTGTAAAAACCAAAGTAGGGCGGTAGTACGTTTCGGTTAAACGTGAGGCCACAATGCCAATAACGCCTTTGTGCCAAGTTGGATCGTAAACTACGGTTGAGTATAAATATTCTTCGTTTAAATGAATAATTTGCTCTAGCGCTTCTTTGGTGATGCTTTGGTCTTTGGTGCGACGTTCTTCGTTAAAAAAGTCAATTTCTCGTGCGGCAATTTCGGCCTCTAATTCATTAAAAATGGTTAATAATTCAACCGCATAAATTCCGTGTTTCATTCGCCCGGCTGCGTTAATTCGTGGGGCAACTGTAAAAACAATATCGGTTATGGTGTATAACTTTTTTTGTCCTTTTAAAATAGCTTTAATCCCTGGTCTGGGGTTATTATTTATAACCTGCATACCAAAAGTGGCTAAAATTCGGTTTTCACCTGTTATTGGTACTATGTCGGCACCAATTGCCGTAGCCACTAGATCGAGATACGGGATCAGATCGTTTATGGATAAATTAAAATGTGGAGCTAACGCTTGAATTAATTTAAAGCCAACACCACATCCGCAAAGCTCTTTATACGGATAATTACAATCGTTTTGCTTGGGATCCAAAACAGCAGCTGCATCCGGAACTTGGTCTGCTGGACGATGGTGGTCACAAATAATGAAATCGATATTTAGTTTTTTTGCATAGGCAATATGATCTATTGATTTAATGCCACAATCTAAAGCGATAATTAAACTGACTTCGTTATCATTTGCGTAATCAATACCTTGGTATGAGATACCATATCCCTCACCATAACGGTCAGGAATATAAGTGCAAATATTTTCGGAAAGTTTTTGTAAGAAAGAGGACATTAAAGCTACGGATGTGGTTCCGTCAACATCATAATCCCCAAAAACCATTATGCGTTCTTTGTTTTGTAAGGCTTTTAATACACGATCGACTGCTTTATCCATATCTTTCATTAAATAAGGATCGTGTAATTTGTCTAAACTTGGACGAAAAAAATCTTTGGCCTGATCAAAAGTCTCAATACCGCGTTGTACTAAAAGTGTGGCAATTAATTTATCGACACTCAAACTCTCGGCAAGCGTATTAATTTTTTCAGAATCGGGTTTGGGTTTAAAAGTCCAACGCATATAGTAAATAATTTATAGGGATAAAAAAAGTTAGAACGTGATGGGTTCTAACTTTTGTTAAAAATATAAAGATAACTTTTTTTTATAGATTAACCTTGCGGATTAAATAGAATTTCGATTTCTACTTCTGCAAATTTTCTAAACATTTCTAAAACGCCACAATATTTATCTACTGATAAATTTACCGCACGTTTTAATTTTTCGGGTTCTAAGTTGTCTCCGTAAAATTTGTATGAAATCACAACTTTTTGATAGGTAGCCGGATCTGTATCGGTTAATTCACCATCTACATCAATAGAAAAATCGGCTACTTGTAATTTCATTTTGGGAATAAGATGGGCAATATCTAATCCCGAGCATCCTGCAAGGGCAGAAAGCATTAACATTTTAGGTCTGTAGCCATTTCCGTCACCACCATTTTCTGGACCAGCATCAATAAATAAATTTCCGCCTGGATTGGTTGACTCAAATCGCATTTTGCCTAACCATTTTGTTTTTACGTGATTAGTCTTGCTCATTATTTTTTTTATTCGTTGGTTTACCTCCCACAATTACAACAATTTCGCCTTTAGGCGGTTTGTTTTCAAAGTGTTTTAAAACTTCGGCAGCCGTTCCTCTCACGGTTTCTTCGTGAAGTTTAGTTATTTCTCTGGAAACAGATACTGGACGTTCTGCGCCAAAATATTGTACAAATTCCCCTAATGTTTTTACCAATTTATGAGGTGATACATACAAAATCATGGTTCTGGTTTCTTCGGCCAAAGTTAAAAAGCGGGTTTGGCGTCCTTTTTTATCAGGTAAAAAACCTTCAAAAATAAATTTATCATTTGGCAATCCTGAGTTTACTAGCGCAGGAACAAAAGCTGTTGCGCCTGGTAAACAATCAATAGGAATATTATTTTCTACGCAAGCGCGAGATAATAAAAAACCAGGATCCGAGATGGCAGGTGTTCCTGCATCTGTAATTAATGCCATAACTTCGCCAGCTTGTATACGTTTTACAAGCCCTTCGACAGTATGGTGTTCGTTATGCATGTGGTGCGAAATCATTTGGGTATTGATTTCGAAATGTTTTAAAAGTTTACCACTATTACGCGTGTCTTCGGCTAAAATTAAATCAACTTCTTTTAAAACTTTAATTGCTCTAAAAGTCATGTCGTCTAAATTACCGATAGGCGTAGGTACTAAATATAATTTACTCATTTATGAGAATCTTTTTTCAACTAGGATCATAAATCTGTTTTCAAATTCTTCTTTTCCTTGCCAATTGTTATAATCCGGTTTTACCATGTTTGCGATAAAGTCATGTGCTTCATCAATATTGTTCATGGTGTTTAATTGAGAAATTACACGGTTTAAGTCCTGATCACTATCGTTAAACAAATGCATCTGAAAAGCAATTCTATCATTTAAACCTAAAGTGATTGTATTGCTGTACATTTCAGAAACCGATTGGTCTTTTTTCTCTTTTTTTACCTTTTCTTTTTTCGGTTTTTCTTCTTTTTTACTTGTTGCATCTTCTGCTTTTACAAAGTCAATTTCTTGAAAACGTTGGCCAATAATATTTTCGAAAGTTGATTGAACTGATTCCTCTTTTTTAGCAGTAGGAGTGGAAAAAGAGTCGTCAATTCCTGAAAATAAATTGTTTAAATAATTAAAAGCCTCTTGTTCAGATTCTGTACGTGTTGCTTTTGTAACTTTTTGGTTACTTTGTTCATTAACAGTTTCAACCGCTTTCTCTTCATTTTCTATCTCATCTAGTATTTGTAAAGAAAGTGGTTCGCTCGGATTTTGTACTAATCCGTTTGCTTCTAATTCCTCAAAAGTGATTTGAACTTCATCTGTGGTAACTTCTTCAAGTTTTTCTTCCAAAACAACTTCTTCAGTTTTGGTTTCTTCTATAACAGATGTTATATCAATATTTTGTTCTAAAACAGGTTCTGTTGCTACAATTTGACTTACAGTTTCTGTATTTTCAACACTTTGTGGCACAGCAGTAGTCGTTTCTGTTTTTATCTCCTCAATAATTTCAATATTGTTTTTTTGAATCACAATATCAAAATCAGCTTTATTTTCGATGGCTGTTTCTAAAGCCGTCTTCCCAATTGTAGGTTGGCTAGGCTCAAAATGCTCCTCGTAAAAACGTAAAATCGAAAGTTTTTCATAAAGATTTAAAGCCTCTTTTTGTAATTGAATAACTTCTTCACGATTGTGAATTTTTAAAACCCTATGGGCTATACTAATTAATTCGGCTTCCAATTTTTTCTTCATAACTAGTTTGGATTGATATAAAAGTGTTGAAATATTTTTGTGTAACAAGTTTACAAATCTAATTAGAAAAATTGTCATTCGCCCTATTTTTTATAAGGGATTCATTAAAAGAAATTAAATTTTTCAGATTCGAATATTTTATTCCATATTTGATTTAAAACGTGAATAAATACCAAAATTTAATGTATAATTTTTTGTTTTTCAGTGTTTTATTTTTTTTATTGATAAGTTTTTTAATTAAGGTTTTATAAACCATTTTATTTTAGATACATTTGCTCTATGTCCAATTACAGCTTTTTTGGGCTAGGTTAAAACAAGAAATTTTAAGGGAAATGTTTCTAGAGAATCCAGTAAATCATACAGAAAAATTTGGGTGGATCGAGGTTATTTGTGGATCAATGTTTTCGGGTAAAACAGAAGAATTAATTCGCAGACTACGTCGTGCTCAATTTGCTAAACAAAAAGTCGAAATTTTTAAACCCGCTATCGATACGCGATATAGCGATGAGATGGTGGTATCGCATAACGATACCCAAATCCGATCTACTCCTGTACCGTCTGCCGAGACGATTCGTATTTTAGCTCAAGGTTGTGATGTTGTAGGAATTGACGAAGCGCAGTTTTTTGATGCTGAAATTGTATCGGTTTGTAACGATTTAGCAAATTCGGGCATTCGAGTTATTGTTGCTGGTTTAGACATGGATTTTAAAGGCAATCCGTTTGGTCCGATGCCAAATTTAATGGCAACAGCAGAATATGTAACTAAAGTTCATGCCGTTTGTACGCGAACAGGTAACTTAGCTAATTATAGTTTTAGAAAGGCCGCTGGCGAACAGCAAGTTTTACTTGGTGAAACCGAGGAGTATGAACCTTTAAGCAGAGCTGCATACTACAAAGCAACACACACAAACAGCGAAAAATAAATTTTATAACTTTCAATAAATTAAAATCCTTTCTTAAATAAATAATAAGAAAGGATTTTTGTATTTTTAAAACGATACTTTCGTATTTAAACTAACTTTGTACTTTAAAAAAATATAAAATGAGTGTTGCACTTTCGCAAGTGGCACAAGCAATCCAGGCGAATTGGACCGAGCTAGTGCCCAACCAATTTATTGATCATATCTCTATAGATAGCCGCTCATTACAAAATAATGCGACTACTTTATTTTTTGCCATTAAAGGAACAAATCACGACGGGCACCAATATATTTCGCAACTTTATGATAAAGGTGTGATGAATTTTGTGGTTGAAAAAATTCCGACTAATTTACCTGAAAACGCAAATTTTTTAGTTGTAAAAAATGCTTTGGTTGCTTTACAACTTTTTGCTACATATTATCGTAACTTATATCATTTTCCTGTTATTGGAATAACGGGGAGTAATGGTAAAACGATTGTAAAAGAATGGCTTAACTTTTTAATGAATAAAGAATTTAATATTATTCGAAGTCCTAAAAGTTACAATTCTCAAGTTGGGGTTCCGCTTTCGGTGATTGGAATAAACGACAATCATACATTCGGAATTTTCGAAGCCGGAATTTCGTTGCCAAACGAAATGGAAGCACTCGAAAAAATGATTCAACCTACAATAGGTGTTTTTACACATATTGGCAATGTACATCAAGAAGGTTTTGAGAATGTGGATCAAAAAGTAATCGAAAAACTTAAACTTTTTAAAAATGTTGAGGTTTTGATTTTACAAAATCAAGACGAAATTTTAAAGCACATTTCTAATAAAACAAAAACATTTACTTGGAGTTTAGAGAATCAAGATTCTGATGTTTATCTTAAAAAAATAAAAGCAAATCATTATTTAGTTTCTTTTAAAAATGAAAGTTTTGAAGTGCAAATTCCGTTTCAAGATAATGCGTCAATTCAAAATACATGTACTTGTATCGCTACATTGTTGTATTTAGAATATGACTTTGAAACCATTCAAACTCGTATTACTAATTTGTATCCTATTGAGTTAAGATTACAAGTTAAAGACGGAATAAACGATTGCACAATTATTGATGACACGTATAACTCGGACTATCAATCTTTAAAGATAGCATTAGATTTTTTAGATCAACACAAATCTAAAGGCAAAAAAACGGTTATTCTATCCGATATTTTTCAAAGTGGTTTTGATGCTCAAACGCTTTATAATAAGGTTGCTAAATTGGTGCAATCAAACCAAATTACTCGTATTATTGGTATTGGACCAAAAATTTCTTTTTATTTAAAAGATGTACCAAATTTTTTCGGATATGAGTCTACTCATGAATTTTTAAACCAATTTTCAGCAAATAGTTTTCAAGGCGAAACCATTTTAATTAAAGGAGCACGCAGTTTTAAATTTGATGAAATAGTTGTTTTATTAGAGCAAAAAACGCACGAAACGGTCCTAGAAATAAATCTAAACGCTGTAGCACATAATCTTAATTTTTATAAAAGTAGATTAAAGCCAGAAACTAAAATTATGGTGATGGTTAAAGCTTTTGGTTATGGAGCTGGTAGTTATGAAATAGCTAAAGAACTACAGTATCATCATGTAGATTATTTAGGAGTTGCTTATGCAGACGAAGGGGTAGAACTTAGAAGAGCAGGAATTACAACTTCTATAATTGTGATGAATCCAGAGCCAAGTACGTACGCAACAATGCTTGCTTATGATTTGGAACCCGAAATTTATTCGTTACGTTCTTTACAAGGATTTATTGATTTTGTGAAATCTCGAAATGCGAGCGAATATCCTATTCACTTAAAATTAGATACCGGTATGCATCGTTTAGGTTTTGAATCTGAACAGCTTACAGAGGCGATTGAGATGCTGAGACAAAATAACTGGGTAAAAGTTGCAAGTATTTTTTCGCATTTGTCTTCGAGTGATATGCCAGAATACAACGATTTTACTCTTTCTCAAATCAAAAAATTTGATGATTGGTCAAGTAAAATCATTTCTGAACTTCAAATCAATCCCATCCGTCATATTTTAAATACCTCAGGAATTTATAATTTTTCGCAATATCAATACAATATGGTACGTTTAGGAATAGGTTTGTATGGTGTTGGAAATGATAAAGAAGAAAACAATCAGCTAGAAAATGTTGGAACTCTAAAAACGATAATCTTACAAATTAGAGTCGTTGGCGTAGGAGAGAGTGTTGGATATAGCAGGCGTTTTGTTACTGATAAAGCTATGAAAATAGCAACAATTCCAATTGGTTATGCTGATGGAATTCCGCGTTCTTGGGGCAATCAAAAAGGATATGTTTTGGTAAACGGAAAAAAAGCAACCATTTTAGGAAGTATTTGTATGGATGCGATGATGATTGATATTACAGATATTTCTTGCAAAGAAGGTGATATTGTCACTATTTTTGGAGCACAATTACCAGTGACAGAAATCGCGAATGTTGTACAAACTATTCCGTATGAAATTTTAACCAGTATTTCACAACGCGTAAAAAGAGTATTTTATAAAGAGTAATAATAAATAATAAAACAAAGTATGGGATTTATTCAAGAATTTAAAGAGTTTGCTGTAAAAGGAAATGTAGTAGACATGGCTGTCGGTGTAATCATTGGTGGTGCATTTGGTAAAATCGTTAGTTCGTTTATCGAGGATGTAATAACACCTTTAATTTTAACACCAGCTTTAGAAGCTGCCAATTTAAGTAAAATTGAAGATTTAACTATTTTTGGAGGAGTTAAGTACGGTATGTTTTTATCAGCTGTTATTAATTTTTTAATCATCGCTTTTGTATTATTTATGATGATTAAAGGAATTAATAAAATGAAAAAAGAAAAACCAGTTGAGGCTCCAGCAGCTCCAGCAGGACCAACTCAAGAAGAATTATTAGTGCAAATTAGAGATTTATTAAAAAATCAACAAAAATAATTTAAAAAGCCATTCTGCTAAGAATGGCTTTTTTTATACCGGACGGTTTGTGTTTTTATCAAACCATTTAATCATATCATCCACTTTATCTTGTACCGCGTTTTCTTTACATAGTAAAAGATCAGTTACATCAAAAAAATATTCTTTTCCAGTTGTAGTAATAACGGTTTCTAATTTTAAACCCTCAAAATCCACAATGCTATGACGACTGTAGCTTTCATTTAAATACAAAAGTAATTCTTTACTATCACTACCATAAATTATTTGATACGGTTTTTCTCGCGTTCCATCACCCGTTTGCAAAATAACTTGCACAACCTCATTAGCTTTAGTAAAATATTTTACAGCTTCTGCCACATTGTCAAGCATCTTATAACTAAACGAAATTTTATCTAGCAAAAATAAACTCAGCTGCCTTGTTTCTTTAAACGCATCTAAAACAAAAGCATAATCTTGGTTGTCAATATCTAAAATAACTTTCTCTATATATTTTTCAAAAGGATCAAAACTTTTACTTCTATAAAAATAATCTTTACAATTTAAGTAATTCTCAATCGATTGATTTTTCCAAAAATCCGTTAATAAAATAAGTTCATTCATAACTTAAAAATTCTATCAAGTAAGTTACAAAAATAGATTCATTTCTAAAATATTAAAACCTATAAAATAAAAAACCTCAGTATATTCCGTCTTTTAAAAGCTTTGTCGCAAATAAGTCTGCTTTAAAAGCAATTTCATTTACACTTCATACACTAAAAACAAATAAAACTTCTAAATTTGCATTTATAAATTTTAAAAACACCATGTACAGAAGTCATACTTGTGGAGAGTTAAACGCTTCACACATCAATACAGAAGTTACCCTAGCAGGTTGGGTACAAAAATCACGAGATAAAGGATTTATGATTTGGGTAGATTTACGTGATCGTTACGGAATCACTCAATTAATTTTTGACGAAGCTCGTACCGATAAAGCTGTTTTTGAATTGGCTAAAACCCTTGGTCGCGAATTTGTAATTCAGGTTAAAGGTACTGTAATTGAACGTGAATCTAAAAATACTAATATTCCAACAGGAGAAATCGAAATTTTAGTTACAGAATTAACTATTTTAAACGAATCGGTTACTCCGCCTTTCACTATCGAAGATAATACTGACGGTGGTGAAGATTTACGCATGAAATATCGTTACCTTGATATTCGTCGTAACCCAGTTAAAAACAGCTTACTTTTCCGTCATAAAGTAGCACAACAAGTTCGTAATTACCTATCTAACCAAGGGTTTTGCGAGGTCGAAACACCCTATTTAATCAAATCAACTCCAGAAGGAGCACGTGACTTTGTGGTGCCATCTCGTATGAATCCAGGTCAATTTTACGCTTTACCACAATCGCCACAAACATTCAAGCAATTGTTAATGGTAGGTGGTATGGATAAAT
This sequence comes from uncultured Flavobacterium sp., assembly GCA_947631175.1. Lineage (GTDB taxonomy): Bacteria > Bacteroidota > Bacteroidia > Flavobacteriales > Flavobacteriaceae > Flavobacterium. The sequence continues at coordinate 1,070 of CANRKI010000010.1, read as the reverse complement.
ATTTCCAAATCGTAAAATGTTTCCGCGACGAAGATTTACGCGCTGACCGTCAACCCGAATTTACACAAATTGACTGCGAAATGGCTTTCGTAGAGCAAGAAGATATTTTAAACATGTTCGAAGGTTTAACTCGCCATTTACTTAAAGAAGTTCATGGATTAGAGGTCGAACAATTCCCACGTATTACATACGATTACGCAATGCGTACCTACGGAAACGACAAGCCAGACATCCGTTTCGGAATGAAGTTTGGTGAACTTAATGCCGTAGCACAACATAAAGAATTCCCTGTTTTCAACGCAGCAGAATTAGTAGTTGGTATCGCCGTTCCAGGTGCTGCAACATACACACGTAAAGAAATCGATGCCTTAATCGAATGGGTAAAACGCCCACAAGTTGGCGCATCAGGCATGGTATATGTTAAATGCGAAGCAGACGGAACATACAAATCATCCGTAGACAAATTTTACGATCAAGCAGACCTTGCAAACTGGGCACAAATTACTGAGGCACAAGCAGGCGATTTAATTCTAGTTCTTTCGGGACCAGCAAACAAAACGCGTGCACAATTAAGTACTTTACGTATGGAATTAGGTAACCGCATGGGATTACGTAAACCAGACGAATTTGCACCACTTTGGGTTGTTGATTTCCCTTTATTAGAATGGGACGAAGAGTCAGAGCGCTTCCACGCAATGCACCACCCATTCACATCACCTAAACCAGAAGATATGCACTTATTAGAAACAGATCCTGGTAAAGTACGTGCAAATGCTTACGACATGGTTTTAAACGGAAACGAAATTGGTGGAGGTTCAATTCGTATTCACGATAAAGAAACTCAAGCCCTAATGTTCAAATACCTTGGCTTCACACCAGAACAAGCACAAGAACAATTCGGCTTTTTAATGAACGCTTTCCAATACGGCGCACCACCACACGGCGGTTTAGCCTTTGGTTTAGACCGTTTAGTAGCCATTTTAGGCGGGCAAGAAACCATTCGTGACTTCATCGCATTCCCTAAAAACAACTCAGGCCGCGACGTCATGATCGATGCACCAGCAACAATC
>CANRKI010000009.1 GCA_947631175.1 uncultured Flavobacterium sp. | reverse complement strand
AAGTTCACGTTTAAATTTATGTTTGTTTTCTTCAAAAAATAATTCGTCAATATTGTAAACAGAAAGTGCCATTCTACAACCAATATCCACCCCAACTCCGTAGGGAATAATAGCATTTGTAGTAGCCAAAACTCCGCCAATTGGCAACCCGTATCCTTGATGCGCATCGGGCATTAAGGCTCCAGCAACTGTAATAGGCAATCGCATGGCTGTTGTCATTTGTTGTTTTGCACCTTGTTCGATGTTGTTTTCACCGTAAATAGCAAATGGCTTTGGAGTTTCTTTTAAAGCAATAACATCTGTTTCTAATGATTTTTTTAAATCGATTATTTTTTGACTTAAGGTGTAAAACTCAGAATTTTCAGAGATTATTTCTGGCGATTCGAGCACCTTTTTTAGTTGAATTAAAATATCCGATCTATTTAATTTTCCTTTATAATTTGTGCAAAATTGTAAAACGTCTCCAATTATTTTATTTTGATCAAAGCCTATTTCTAATAAGTTTTTTCCGGTAATTTTTTTCATGTTTCGTTTTTTTAAACCACAGCAATTCAAATAAAAAATGTGGTTTGTTGGGTTTACTTAGTGAATATTTGTTTCAATTCGGTAACCACGTTATTGCTACCAGAAACCGAAATGGAGTTGATTTTTTCTGCAATTTTTTCAATGTATTCCATTTCTTTCAATTTGTATAACATTTGATTTTCTTCCATTAATTTGGCGGTATTTAGCAAACTTCTGGTTGAAGCTGTTTCTTCTCGCCTCATAATGCTGTTAGCTTGCGCAGTTTTTTCGGCAATTAAAACCTGATTCATAATTTCTCTAATTTCACCAGGTAAAATAATATCTTTTAAACCAGCATCAATAATTTGTATACCCAAACGAGCCGATTTTTCAAGAATTTCCGTCATCACTATTTCGGCAATCTTTGATTTTTGATCCATTAAGTCATCAAATGTTAAACCACCAACTAAAGTGCGCAGCGCCATTTGTAGTAATACATACAATTGTTTGTCGGTTTCTTTTGTGTCTACATAGGCTTTAATGAAATCATTTATTTTGTACTGAATGGCAAAGTTTAATCGCAATTGTACTTTATCTTTAGTCAAAATTTCTTGTCCTAAAATCTCTAAGGTTTGTACACGAATATCTCCTTTTATCACAATAATATTTTGTGCATTTTTCCACCAATAATAATTTCCAGGTTCTAAAATTTGTATAAATTCTCCATCTACAAAAAGTAAACCCTTTTCAAAAGATTCGATTTTATAATTACGAACGTAAAAATTTATTTCTGGTTTAGCTAAAATACTTTGGCTAACATCTGTTATTTTATAATCTTTAATTGTAACTTTTTGAAATGAAAATGCGTGTTTGTTTTTCCAAAAAGCGTAAGTTCCAGAAGTTAATACTGTTTTAAAATTTTTATTTTTGGAAAGTAAAAGAAGTTCATCGTCGGCAACTTCAATTATTTCTATAAAATTTTTTAGTAATGAATTGTTATAAATACCAGGTTTAACTTCAGGGAAAGCTTCTAAGGTTGAATGGATTTCTATTTTTTCACCCCAAAAGAACCAATAATTTCCTGGAGTAATAATTTTAACAATATCATTTTTTTTATAAACAATTCCTATTTCGTTTTCTGCGATGTTGTAATTTTTCATAATTGTATATATTTAGTTTTTTGTGTTTTTGTAAAGTCTTATAAAAGTTTCCTTGTTCTCCAGCGGAAATATTTTTTATTAAAAAACTGCACTTTCGTTATATAAAATCTACATCTTCCATTTTATAGTTTAGAAAAACTTGGTTAATTACTTTAAAAAATTTCAGGCCTTAGACCAAGTGTTTTTAATTATTATTCTTTCGATTTAATACCAAAAACAGAAACTTTTAATAAGAACTATTTAGAGATCTGTTTTATAAGTGATCAACTTTTTACATTTGCTTGAATGAAAATCAAGTGAGGAAAACCTCAAAAAAATCCTTGTTCTACCAATTGAACTTTTTTCATAACTGAAAAGTGGGACTCGAACCCACAACTAGGTAAATGTTCAAAATAAAATGGATTCAGTATACAGACTACTGCACTACAATGCCTTTTGAAACATTAGAATAGAAAGCATTATTGTTTTGAACATGGCAAATATGCAGCCTATACTGCGCGGTACAAATGCGTAGTTTGAAATATTTTTAATTTATTTTTATTTTATTGATAATCAGTTGTTATTTTGTTTTTTTAAATAATTAATTTTATTTTTTGAATTTAATACGTATTTATATTGCGTAGTTAATTGTATTTTTAATTGATTTTAATTCTTAAAAAAGATGGCAACAAACAAATCGGCATTAATTCGTTACAAAACCATTGATCAATGTTTAAAAAATACGTACCGAAAATGGACACTTGAAGATTTAATAAAAAAGGTTTCGGATGCGTTATATGAGTTTGAAGGTATTACTACCGGTGTGAGTAAACGTACCATTCAGGCTGATTTGCAATTTATGCGAAGTGATAAATTGGGTTACAATGCGCCAATTGTTGTGGAGGAACGTAAATATTACACCTATGCGGATGCGAATTACTCGATAACTCAATCGCCTATTAAAGAAGAAGACGTGGAAAAAATGAAAGAAATTGTTTCGCTTTTAAAACAGTTTAATGGCTTTCAGTTTTTTGATGAAATGACCGAGTTGATTGCTAAGCTTGAAAACAACATATATAAATCGGCAAGAAAAACGCCAAATTATATTCAGTTCGAAGATAATAAACAGTTAAAGGGAATTGAGTATTTGAATGGATTGTACCAAGCGATTCTTCATCAAAAGCCTTTGTTAATAGCTTATAAATCGTTTAGAGCAAACGAAAGTAAGAAAGAAATTTACCATCCGTATTTATTAAAAGAATATCGTAACCGATGGTTTTTAATTTGTTGTAATGCCGAGCAAGAACATTTAGTTACTTTGGCTTTAGATCGAATGGAAGCTTTTTATGAATTAGATGCAAAGTTATACAAACCGTATCAAGGAGTTGATTTTGAAACCTATTATAGTGAATGTATTGGAGTTACACGTAGTGAAAAAGATAGACCGCAAAAAGTGATTTTAAAATTCAATTCTAAAAATGCACCTTATGTATTAACCAAGCCGTTGCACCACAGCCAACAAATTGTTTTGCATAATGAAACGGAACTAATTATACGTATTGATGTAATTCCAAATTTTGAATTAGAACGAGAAATTTTAGGTTTTGGAGAGAATGTGGAAGTTTTAGGTCCAAAATTGCTTAAAAATGTAATAGAAAGACGAATTACAAAAAGCTTAAAAAATTTAGGTTAAAAAAAGTCCAAACTAAGCAGTTTGGACTTTTTATATATTAATGTGTTTCTGTACCGTCAACTCCGTGTGCGTGACCGTGAGATAATTCTTCTTCGGTTGCAGGACGAGTTGCTACTACTTCAACATCAAAGTTTAATGTTTTACCAGCCATTGGGTGGTTTAAGTCTGCTACGATATTTTCGTCAGTTACTTCGATTACGATAGCTGTAAAGTTATTTCCTTGGTTGTCAGAAAGTGGTAACATTGCACCAACTGGAGGTAAACCTTGTGGATGATCTTTAAACATATCAACTGGTAATTGAGCGATAGCGTTAGGATCTTTTTGTCCGTAGGCTTCTTCTGGAGCGATTTCGAAAGATTTTTTATCACCAGTAGTTAATCCAGCGATTTCTGCTTCAAATTTAGGAATCATCATTCCAACTCCGTAAAGAAAAGTTAATGGTTGTTCTGCATTTGATTGTTCAACAAATACTTTTTCACCATTTTCTTCAATGGTATGTAATGTGTAGTTTAAAGTTACTACGTGATTGTTTTCTATTGTCATTTTGTTGTTTGTTAGTGGATGTTAATCCGTATTACAAATTTACTTTTTCGTTTTGTGAAAAAATGGTTAGTAATTGGCAATAATCGTTCCGTAAATAAAATAATTGTTTTTTAATGTCGGTTTGTCATGGCTTTAATTTTTGGTATTGTCAGTTGTCACGTTTGCGTTAGGGATAGGAGCGGTATCCTTTTATTACGTAGGCTGAGGTTACGAAGCCTAGTATAAAAGATAAAGCGGATAGCCCGACCCGAGCTATCCGCTTTTTATGTTTTGTTGTTTTTTTATGCGAGGGTAACGCCCTTATAATTGATAGGTTATGGCGTTTATATTCATTCCGGCACCTACGCTGGCGAACATAATTACATCGCCTGGGTTTAGTTCGTGGTTTTTTATTTGATTTTTTAGAATCATGTCGTATAGCGTTGGAATGGTGGCTACTGAACTGTTGCCTAAATGTTGAATAACCATAGGCATGATCATTGGTGGCATTTGGAGGTCGTATAATTTATAGAAACGCTCGACAATGGCTTCGTCCATTTTTTCGTTGGCTTGGTGAATGATTATTTTTTTTAGGTCTTGAATTTTGAAACCGCTATTGTCTAAACATTCTTTCATGGCAAGCGGTACGTTTGTTAGTGCAAATTCGTAAATTTTGCGGCCAAACATTTTAATGTAGCGTTCGCTTTCGTGTAATTCGTTGTTATAGGATTTACCGAAATGGATAAAATTGTTTTCGTTTAGTGTAAATGATGCGGAGTTGTGGTTGATGATGCCTCCGGTTTTGTTTTCATTTTTTTCGATGATTACAGCACCGGCTCCGTCCGAGTAAATCATGCTGTCACGGTCGTGCATATCGACAACTCTAGATAGAGTCTCGGCACCAATAATAAGGCAACGTTTTGCGATGCCGGCTTTGATGAATGCGTTGGCTTGTATAACCCCTTCGACCCAACCTGGACAACCAAAAAGTAAGTCGTAAGCGATACATTTTGGATTTTGAATTTTAAGGTTGTGTTTTACACGTGATGCAATGCTTGGTACGGCATCGGATTGAATGGTGTTGTGATTTACGTCACCAAAGTTATGTGCTACTATGATATAGTCTAGAGATTCGGGATCAATGGCTGCGTTTTGTATTGCTTTTTGAGCAGCGATGTAAGCAATGTCGGATGTTTTTTGGTCGTTTTCAACGTAACGTCTTTCTTTGATTCCTGTAATTGCTTTAAATTTTTCAGCAATAATTTTGTTATTCATAGGAATATTATCGCCGTTTTCCTTTAAAAATACATGTTCTGCAAATTCCTCGTTGGTAACGACTACGCTTGGAATGTATGATCCGGTTCCTATAATATTTATTGCCATTTTACTTGTTTTTTTAATGAGTTTTTACAAGGATTTTACTCTTTGTTTATTATAAATTAATTTAGGGTAAATTTATTTAAAAATATTATGCATGCATAATATTTTTGTTTTTTTTATTGTTAATTCGTTTTTTTTTACGAATAAAGAGTTAAATACTTATTTTCTCGTTCTTTTTTTTTTGAAAGGTTGTTTTTGAATCTTTTTTTTAAATTTATTGTCAATTTTTTATTTAAACGAGCTTTATAGTTGTATTTAATCGATAATTATGTAATTACGAGGGCTTTTTTGTTAAATTTAATTAGTAGTGAGAACTAATATTTGTATTATTTTATTTACAATATTTTGTGTTATAAATAGTTATGTAATAATTAGAAATTATAGTTTTGAAAAATAGAGTAAATAAAGTTTTTAAGTGGATATTTTGGACTAGTGTTTCGCTAGTTGTATTGGTATTGTTGCTAACAGTATCAATTCAAATTCCCTTTGTACAAAACAAACTTAAAGATGTAGCTATTAATTTTTTGGAAGAAAAGATACAAACTAAAGTGGCTTTAAATCGATTTTATGTAAATTTTCCGAATGAGATTGAACTAGACGGTTTGTATTTACAAGATCAAGCTAAAGATACTTTAATTTTTAGTGAACAGCTACGTGTTTCAGTTAATTTATTTGATTTATTAAAAAACAAGGCAAATATTACAAATATTGAGGTTTTAGGTTTGGTTGGAAATGTAAAACGTGACAACGACGGTCGTTTTAATTTTGATTACATTGTAGATGCTTTTGCAAGTAAAACAGTTGATACAACAGCAGTGAAATCGAATTTCGAAATTGATTTGGACCAGATTAAACTAAAAAAAATAGCCTTTAATTTTGAGGATAAATTTGGCGGAAATGACGTTAAACTTAAACTTCTTGATTTTGAAACTCAAGTTGATAAATTTGATTTAAAAAATTTACTTTTTTCGGTTCCAACCATTCGTGCACAAGGTTTAAAGGTGGCTGTTAAACGTGATCTATTAAAAGAAATAATAGAAGAAACCGTTGCGAAAGTTGATGAAGTTGCCGATGAAAAACCACTTCAAATTCAACTAAAAAAGATAGATTTATCTGATTTTGATGTTACTTATTGGGATGACAATACCAAAGTAGATGCTAAAATTGTATTTGATAAATTAAAAACGCAAATTGAGCATATTGATTTGCCAAATTTGGATTTTAAAGTAAATAGTTTAACGTTTAATCAAGCCCAAATTGCGGTAAAACTTTTAGAGAATCCGGTAGTTAAAAAAAATACTCCGATCGATATTAAAGCAGATGCAATAAAGCAAGTTGCTCCAAAATTTGCATTAAACAAAGTAAATCTTAACAATTTAAAAGTCAGTTTTTATAATTTAAACCATAAAAAGCAAGTTCGTGGTTTGGATTTTAATTACTTAGATTTTAATAAAATAGATTTTGACGCTTCGGATTTGATGTACACTTCAAATCAAATTTCGGGTGTTGTAAATGCCACAACTATTGAGGAGAAATCAGGATTGTCGATTGATGATTTTGAAACCGATTTTTATTATGGTCCTAAAAAAATTCAAGTTTCTAATTTGTATTTAAAAACGCCTCAAACTCTTTTAAAGGATGAAGTTTTAATTTCCTATGCTAATATTAGTGATTTATCAAATAACTTAGGAAATGTTGCTGTTACTGCTAGTTTAAAAAAATCAAAAATTGGATTTAAGGATTTAATTTTATTGGTTCCGGATTTAACCAAACAAGATGTTTTTAAAAATAATCCCAATGGAATTTTAAATATTGACACACGAATAAGCGGAAAAATAAATGATTTATCCCTTGCTAATTTTCGCTTATCTGGTTTACGTGGTTCGGATATTGAACTTTCCGGAAAAATTAAAAACGCACTACAACCTAACCAATTATATGTTGATTTAGATGTTAGCAAGCTAAAATCAACACAAACGGATATACTTTCCATTTTACCTCGAGGAAATTTACCTCAAAACATTACCTTGCCCGATCATTTTTTATTACAAGGCAAATTTAAAGGCGGCATAAAACAAGCAAATGCAGATTTAAAATTGGCATCGAGTTTTGGAAACGCAACCTTTTTAGGAAAGCTAGACCAGCGTAAAAAAAATGCAGAAATTTATGACCTACAAGCTAATTTACAAGATTTTAATATTGGTAAATTAATTCAAAACGATTCCTTATCTCAGGTTACAGCAACAGTTGCTGTTGCAGGAAATAGCTTTGACCCAAAGGTAATGAGCACCACAATTTCGGGGAATATTGCTACGGCAAAATTTAATGGATATTTATACGAAAACTTAAATTTACAAGCCAACGTAAATCAAGGAAATTATGTGGCAGATGTAAAATTTAAAGATGCCAATGCAGACTTGCTGTTTGAAGCTTCGGGGAATTTTTTAAACGAACATCCGACTTTAGAATTAGACGGAACGATTGAAAAATTAGATTTATATAAAATGAAATTGACTGCAAACCCAAGTGCACTTAAAGGAACAATTTCTGCTGATTTTTCTGATTTACATCCCGATCATCTAAACGGAAAACTTAGATTATACAACTTTGCTTACGCAGATGGAAAGCAAGTTATTCCGTTCGATTCTTTAAAGATTGACGCTATTTCAACCTCAAATATCAATAAATTGTATGTGCAATCTCAAATTTTAGATGCAAAAATAGAAGGGAAATATACCTTAACACAATTGCCAGAACTTTTGATGCAATCAATTTCAAAATATTATGAAATTGTTCCTAACCAAGACAATGCATCACCTAACGAAACCTATTTTGATTTAGACGCTCGTATTAAAAATGATAGAATATTATATCTTTTTTTACCTGATTTAAAAAATTTTGAGACCGCAAGCATTAAGGCAAATTATAAATCAGAAACCGATTATTTAAATCTTCAGGCAACTTTTCCCAACTTAATTTATGGAGCAAATACCATTAAAAATGTGAGTTTGCAAGCCGATACGGATCGCAATAAATTAGTCTATAATTTAGGAATTGAAAAATTACAAAGTGATAAATACCAAATCAATCAAATTAATTTATCAGGCGATGTGATTGATGATAAGATTCAGTATCTATTTCAAATTCTTGATTCTGATAAAAAGCAACAATATCAAATTTCTGGTGAATTGGCTGCTCTTGAAACCGGAACTAGAATTAGCCTAGATCCAAATGGACTTATGCTTAATTACGATACATGGACAGTTACAGCTGATAATAGTATTGATATTTTGACGCAAAGTCAAGGAATAAAAGCTAAAAATTTTATTCTTGAAAACAACGGAAGTCAACTTGCTATAAATTCAATAAATGAGGCAGCAAATGCACCAATTGATGTAGCGTTTAAAAATTTCGAAATCGAATCCCTAACCCATATCATTAAGAAGGATTCACTATTAGCACGTGGTAAAATTAACGGAAAAGCGCAGCTACGCGATATAACTACAGATTTAAAATTTGTAGGAGATCTTTTAATTTCTGATTTAGAAGTAATGAATTCTAAAGTTGGAAATTTAGATGTGAAAGTAACCAACACCCGTCGAGAAGATACCTACAACGCACTGATAATTTTGACAGAAAACGGAAACGATGTTCGTGTTTTTGGAGGATATAATCCTAAAATAGATGCTTTGCGATTACAAGCCAATATTAAGTCCTTACAGTTACTTACTTTGCAAGGTTTTGCAAATCAAACGATTTCTAATCCTTCGGGGTATTTATCTGGTGATTTAAAAATTTCTGGAGGTTTAGCTGCACCAAAAATTAACGGAGAAGTTAAATTTAACGAAGTTGGTCTAACGGTAAATGCTTTAAACGCAACGTTTAAAAACATCAATCAACCCATTTTATTTACTGATGAGGGCATTCGTTTTAATCAATTTCAAATTGCCGATTCAGAAAATAACAAGCTTAGTTTAAATGGCCGAATTTTAACGAGTAGTTATTCCGATTTTAAATTTAATCTAAGATTGCGAGCAAATGATTTTAAATTAATGAACTCTACTGCTAAAGATAACGACTTGTTTTATGGTAAGTTATACATTGATACGAATCTAAAAATTTCTGGTGATATGAATTTACCTGTTGTAGATGGATCAATAAAAGTGAATGAAAATACGGATTTTACATTTGTTTTACCAAGCACCGATCCTTCAATCGCAGATAGAGAAGGAATTGTAGAATTTATTGACGAAGATAATCTGGTGTTGCAACAAACTTTAGAGATGAAGGAGGAGCTAAATCAATCCAAAATAAAAGGACTAAACGTAAATGCTTCGATTTCGATTAACAAACAAGCTACTCTTAATATTATAATTGATAAGCAAAATGGTGACAAATTAACTGTTTTTGGAGAAGCTGAACTTACCGGAGGGATTGATCCTTCGGGAAAAACATCTTTAACCGGAACTTACGAAATAGATAAAGGTTCGTATCAAATGTCTTTTAATTTTATTAAACGAAAATTCGAAATCGAAAAAGGATCGACCTTGGTTTGGACAGGCGAACCAACATCTGCCAATGCAAATATTACAGCCATATACAAAACAAACACTTCGCCAATTGATTTGTTGGATTCGCAATTGCAAGGTATGTCGACTTCGGAACGCAATAAATACAAACAACGCGTGCCTTTTGAAACCCATTTGATGATGAATGGCGAGTTACTGAAACCAGAAATTTCTTTTGATATTCAAATTCCAGAGGAGAATTATAACATTTCATCCGATATTGAAAGTGCTATTGAGGAAAAGCTCAGACAAATTCGAAACGATCAGGCCGAGATGAACAAGCAAGTAATCGCTTTATTGGTTTTAAATCGTTTTATTGGCGAAAATCCTTTTGCATCCAGTGCAGGAACTTCTGTAAGCGGAATGGCTAGGCAAAGTGTTAGTAAGATAATTTCTCAGCAACTTAACAACTTAGCCTCTGAAATTGTGAATGGTTTTGAGCTGAATTTTGATTTAGAGTCGGCTGATGATTTTTCTACCGGAGAAGCACAAACTCGTACCGATTTAAATGTAGAATTATCAAAACGTTTGTTTGATGATCGACTTAAAATCACTATTGGAAGTAATTTTGGATTAGAAGGAGAGGAGCGTGCAAATGAGCAAATGACGAATATTGCCGGAGATATATCTGCAGAATATTCTATCACAGAGGACGGAAGGTATTTGGTTCGTGCTTACAGAAAAAACAGATACCAAGTCGCTTTTCAGGGACAAGTTATTGAGACTGGCGTTGGTTTTATCATCACGATGAGCTACGATAAGTTTAAAGAAATATTTCAGAAACGAAAAGAAAACCGAGAGTTTAGACGACAACGTAATCAACAAAATAGAAAAAACACACCTAGTAAATCGGACACTATTCCCAATCAGCAAATAGATACATTAAAGCAAAGTTTACAGCTTCGTGATAATAATTTTTTAGGCGAAGCTTTTCCTTTAAAAAAATCAAAACCTTTCAAAGTATCATTTTTTTATGATATTTTAAAACCTGAAGATTATATATAAATGAAATGGAATCAATTACATAGTATCTTTTTAATCGTTACCTTAGGTATTGCTATGTCTGCGTGTAGCGGACTAAAATCTGTTCCTAAAGGCGATTGGCTGTACACGGGATCTACTTTTAAATTAACTCCCGATTCGTTATACACCAAAAAGCAACAAGGTAACTTTGCAACCGCCATGGAAAATTTGGTTGTTCCTAAACCCAATAAAAAGTTTTTAGGGATGCGTCCTAAATTATTTTTTTATAATTTGGGAGGAAATCCTGAAAAAGAAAAAGGAATTGGTGCTTGGATTAGAAATAAATTAGGCGAGAAACCGGTGCTAATATCCGAGGTCGATCGTGTGTATAATGAAAAGTTGCTTATTAATAGATTAGAGAATAATGGTTTTTTTAGAGTTATTGTAAATTCGGATACCACTCGAAATAATAAAACAGCAAAAATAAATTATGCGGTGGAATTGAAAAAGCGCTTTTTAATTCGAGATGTTATTTTTGAGGCTGATTCATCGCAACTTTGGAAAGATATTTTAGAAACCAAGCCATTAACTCTATTAAAATCCAATTCGCCTTATCATTTAGAAACAATTAAAAACGAAAGAGTTAGGATTGATGAGTATTTAAAAAACAACGGTTATTATTATTTTAATCCTGATTATTTATTAATTCAGGCCGATAGTACCGTGGGAAAAAATCAAGTCGATTTAAAATTAAAAGTAAAACCAAGCACACCACAAATCGCTCGCGATCCGTATTCTATTAATCGAATTTTTGTTTTTTCGGGCTACGATGTAAATTCGAGTCGTCGATTCCGTCAAATTATAGATACGGTTCCTAACTATAAAAACTTTATTATAAATGATAGCGATTTACTTTTCAGAAACAAAATTTACGATCGTACTTTGTATTTTGATAAAGGCGATAAATACAATCGTAAGGATCATAACCTCTCATTAAATCGATTGGTGAATTTAGGAACATTTAAATTCGTTAAAAATCAATTTTATATTTCGGATTCTACCAAACACGAGTTGGATGTGGTATATATGTTAACACCCGCTAACATGAAATCAATTCGTTTAGAAACTACCGCAAAAACAAACTCTGCCAGTTACACCGGTTTTGAAGTTGCTTTGAATTGGAAACATAAAAACTTTTTTAGAGCAGCCGAGCAGTTTAATATTTCGATATTTGGAGGTATGGATTTTCAGTTAGGTGGTGATAATCAAGGATATGATATTTATAGATTCGGAGCCGAATCAAGTTTGGTCTGGCCTCGAATTATAGCTCCATTTACTTTTCATACTTCTTCTAACTTTGTACCCAAAACAAAACTTTCTTTAAGTTATGAATTCCAAAAACGTATGAAATTATACGCTCTAAATTCGTTTACCGCAACTTTTGGATATGGTTGGAAAGAAAATGTGTTGCGTGAGCACAATTTAGATATTATTGAGGTAAATTATATTGCACCAAGTACAGTTACAGAACTTTTTGAACAACAAGCGGCAACTAATCCTTATGATGCTCGAATTTTAAGTAAACAACTTACCTTTGGTCCAACTTACAATTATATTTTTACGAATACCATGTTACCAAACAAACGAAGTACTTGGTATTTTAAAGGATCTTTGGATTTATCAGCTAATTTAACGGGTTTAATTTGGGGAGCGAATGTTGATAAAGACAATCAAAAAGAAATTTTAGGCGTTCCGTTTAGTCAATATTATAAAATTGATACTGATGTTCGATTTTATCATAAGTTAACTTCTAAAACCTCTATTGCCTCTCGATTTATGGCTGGTTTGGCGTATCCGTACGGTAATTCTAACGAGATTCCTTTTGTAAAACAATTTTTTGTTGGCGGAACCAATTCTGTTCGCGCTTTTAGAGCTCGCACTGTTGGTCCTGGAAGTTTTGATCCTAGAACCTCAAATACATCTTTCTTATTAGATCAAGCAGGTGATATTAGATTGGAAGCCAATTTAGAATACAGAGCCAAATTGTTTAGTATTTTAGAAGGAGCTGTTTTTTTTGATGCTGGAAATGTGTGGCTAATTAATAAAAATGAAGCGCGACCTGGTGGCGAATTTTCTAAAGATTTTTTATCTGAAATTGCCGTAGGTGCTGGTTTTGGATTGCGCGCCGATGTTAGTATCTTAATTTTAAGATTAGATTTAGCTTTTCCTATTCGTGTTCCTTATTATCCTAAAGCGCAAAGGTGGACATACGACAAAGTTGAATTTGGTGATTCGCAATGGCGAAAAGATAATTTGATATTGAATATTGCTATTGGATATCCATTTTAAAAAAAAGTCTCAAAAGTTATTGCTCTTGAGACTTTATATATTGTAGATTATTTATTTAAACCTTCGGCAGCTTTTAAAACCGCTTCTTTTAAACCTAGTTTGTAGTCGATCATTTTCTGTAACAAATCTGAGTTTTGACTTGCTAAAATTTGCACAGCTAATAAACCTGCATTTTTAGCTCCGTTTAATGCTACGGTTGCAACCGGAACTCCGCCTGGCATTTGTAGGATCGATAAAACCGAATCCCAACCATCGATAGAGTTTGATGACTTTACAGGAACACCAATTACCGGAAGCGGACTCATACTTGCCACCATTCCTGGTAAATGTGCGGCTCCACCAGCGCCAGCAATAATTACGTTGATACCGTTTTTGTGTGCATTGTTCGAAAAATCGACTAATTTTTCTGGTGTTCTGTGTGCCGATACAATATCAACCATAGTTTCCACACCAAATTCTTTTAAAACATCAATGGCTTGTTGCATTACCGGCATATCCGAAATACTTCCCATTACTACTGCTACTTTCATTTATTGTTGTGTTGTTTGTCTACTAGTTGTTTAATTGAAATATAATTGGTGTCATTAGCAAATTTATTGGGTATTTTTTCTAATATCAACTTTAACTCTTCCTTTGATATGTATGCTTTTAAGTAATTAATACGTTCAATACCTTTACGGGTTTCTATAAATTTAATAGCTAATTCTTTATTTTTATCTAAAACATAAATTTTAGTAATACTGTCCATTCTATTATGTAAATCTTTATCAGAAAATTTATCATAATTCTCGTTTAAATATTTTTGTAAAATTTTATTAGATTCTTTTCTAAGTTTATCTGATTCTTTCTCAAATTCCTTTTCAGGATTGGTTTTACAACATATAAATAAGAAATTACATGTAACAAAAACTATAATTTTAAAAATATCTTTTTTCATCATAAAACTAGATATAAATCAGTTACTTTTTCTAATTTCTCAATACTAAAATCTAAATTCTATTTCGAAATCACTCGAATGGTTTCTTTCACTTGTTGCGCTACTTTACGTGCTTCGGCCATGTTTTCGTTTACAATGGTAACGTGTCCCATTTTACGGAACGGACGTGTTTCGCGCTTTCCGTAAATATGTGGAGTTACACCATCAATCGCCATGATTTTCTCGATGTTTTCGTAAACCACTTGTCCAGAATAACCTTCTTCACCTACTAAATTTACCATAATTCCGGCAACTTTACTATCCGTATTTCCTAAAGGTAAATCTAAAATGGCACGAATGTGTTGTTCAAACTGCGAAGTGTAACTTGCCTCGATAGAATAATGACCCGAATTGTGTGGGCGAGGAGCAACCTCATTTACTAAGATTTGATCGTTTTGCGTTTGAAACATTTCTACAGCCAATAAGCCTACGTGGTTATATGCTTCCGAAACTTTTAAAGCAATTTCGCGTGCATTTTTGGCAACAGAATCTTCGATTCGAGCAGGACAAATAACGTATTCTACCTGATTGGCTTCTGGATGGAATTCCATTTCTACAACCGGGTACGTTTTAATTTCTCCTGATGCCGAACGAGCTACAATAACCGCTAATTCATTTTTAAAAGGAATCATCGTTTCTGCGATACATTCTGTTTCTGGAAGTGTGTTTAAGTCTTCTATTTTACGAACTACTTTTACACCATTTCCGTCGTAACCACCTTCGGTAGCTTTCCATACAAATGGAATTTCAATAGTTCCGTTAGTTACTTCGGCTTTTAAAGCTTCCAAAGTTGCAAAACGATGGTAAGGAGCCGTTGGGATATTATTTTTTGTGTAAAAATCTTTTTGGTTGCCTTTGTTCGAAATTAAACGAAGGGTTTTTGGCGAAGGATATACTTTTTTACCTTGTGCTTCTAAGGTTTCTAAAGCTTCTAAGTTTACGTTTTCAATCTCGATAGTTAAAACGTCCACTTGGTTTCCTAAATCGATAACGGTTTGGTAATCGTTTAAAGATCCTTGAAAGAATTTAGTTGCTCCAAATTGACTTGGCGCCTCGGCACTTGGATCTACAACGTATGTTTGAATATCGAATTTTCGAGTTTCAGTCAACATCATTTTACCTAATTGACCGCCACCTAGAATTCCTAATTTAAAATCAGAAGAAAAATAGCTCATTGTTGTTGTTGTGTTGTTTAGCACAAAGATACTATTTTAGGTTAGTTTTATAAAAAACTAAGGCTAGGATTTTTGTTTTTGTATCAATTTAATAATTTTCTTTCCTCTGCTCAAAAATGAAGCTTCGTTTAATCGCATATTTTTATGAATCAAATCAATGAGTTCAGCCTCTATCCAGTCTTCTTCATCAATTAAAAAAAATAAAACATGAATTGCGTTTACTCGTGTTGCAACTAATGAAGGAAGAAGAATCCAATTAAACATGACATCAATAATTTGTTGTTTTTGGATTTTATTGAAACAGTTTTTATCGTTTTTTAATAAATGATAAATGGTTCGTGAGACACATCTTTTTATGGATTCGTGTGTTTCGTTCAAAGATTTTTGTAAGAATAAATCTAAAGAAGTATAGAGGTACTTCGGGTTTTGTTCAACCATCATATCTAATACATGAAACAAAACAATTTTTTGTTTTGCATCAACTTGATAAAGGATAGAAATAAATTGGGAAGCAGTAATCTTATTTTTTATTAAAAAGTGTAAAGCAGACTTTCGACTTTTTATACTTAAATTATGTTTTTTTGTATTGAAATATGTAATAGTATTCATACAGAGATTGAATTTAAAAAAGCTTTTTAATAAGAAAAAGGAGTAAAGTTATTGCTAGAATAGAGTTATTATATGGTTAATAATAGGATAACAACTTAAATTAGCATAATTTTGAAGACGATATTTATTATTAAAAATGTGTTTATAAAAAAAAAGTAATCGTATTTTTTAATTAATAAAAATAATAGCACTAATAAATTTAAAAATACGTAATTCTTTTTTACAATTCAACTTTAGGTCAATATCAATTGTTATCTTTGCATTTTAATCAATATATTGGCAAATGGAAATAACACTGCACGACAAAAGTTTTGTGCCTTTTATAGATAGATATCAGTTGGACGAAGCTATTACAAGAATGGTAGCCGATATTCAGCATGATTATATGGGAATTACGCCTTTATTTATTGGTGTTTTAAACGGTTCTGTAATGGTTGTATCTGATATTTTAAAAAAATATCAAGGAAATTGTGAGGTAACGTTTATGAAACTATCATCGTACCAAGGTACCCAATCAACAGAATCTGTAAAAAAAATTATAGGAATTCAGACCGAAGTCTATAATCGAGATATAATAATTATTGAAGACATTATTGATACAGGACATACTGTGTTAGACATCGATAAATTATTAAAAACATATCAACCAAAATCTGTAAAATACGCTACATTATTTTTTAAACCCGAAGCTTATAGAGGTGAAATTGAAATTGATTATGTAGGTATTGAAATAGAAAATAAATTTATAGTTGGATATGGTTTGGATTATGACGAGTTAGGTAGGAACCTTCCCGATGTATATCAACTAAAATAACTTTTATACTTAAAAAATAAACAAAACAACGAATGATTAATATTGTATTATTTGGAAAACCAGGTGCTGGTAAAGGTACTCAAGCTGAGTTTTTAAGAGATAAATATAACTTAGTACACATATCAACTGGCGATATTTTTCGTTATAACATTAAAAATGAAACTGAGCTAGGGAAACAAGCACAGGTTTATATGAACCAAGGTGAATTAGTTCCAGATAGTTTAACAATTAAAATGCTAGAAAGCGAAGTTGATAAAAACCTTGATGCAAAAGGATTTTTATTTGACGGTTTTCCTAGAACTGAGGCCCAAGCAATTGCTTTGGATCAATTTTTAGTATCTAAAGGATGGGAAGTTACAGCTACTGTAGCTTTAGAAGCAAACGACGATGTGTTGGTACAACGTATTTTAGAACGTGGAAAAACATCTGGTAGAGCTGATGATCAAGATGAATCTAAAATTAGAAATCGATATGCAGAGTACAATGAAAAAACAGCTCCATTAATCGATTTTTATAAAAAACAAGACAAGTTTTACGCAGTTGACGGTATTGGTGAAATTGCCGAAGTTACACAACGTTTAAGTACTGTTATTGAAAATCTTTAATAAACTTTAAACCTATACATGGAAGTATTTTTAATACTTTTTTTGATTATTCTAAACGGGATTTTTTCGATGTCTGAAATCGCTCTGATTTCAGCGAGAAAATCCCGTTTGGCATCTCAAGCAGAAAAAGGTGACAAACAAGCTCAAAAAGCACTTAGTTTAGCAAACGAACCCAACGAGTTTTTATCAACAGTACAAATAGGAATCACCTTAATTGGTATTTTGACAGGTATCTTTTCTGGAGATAAAATAACCACAGACGTTCAAAATGCAATTGCATCAATTAGCTTTTTAAAACCTTATTCACAACCTTTAGGTACTGGATTAGTAGTAGTTTTACTAACTTTTTTCTCCCTAGTTTTAGGCGAATTAATCCCGAAACGATTAGGATTAAATACTCCCGAAAAAATCGCGAAAAATGTAGCCGGACCAATGTTAGTAATCTCAAAAATATGTACACCTTTTATTTGGTTGCTAACCCATTCGACCGAATTGGCTCTGAAAATATTAAATATTAGACCTACGGCAGATGGAAAAGTAACCGAAGAAGAGATTAGAGCAATTATTAAAGAAGGAGCAGAAGGTGGCGCCTTACAAGACATTGAGCAAGATATTGTAGAGCGTGTATTTCACGTAGGCGATCGAAAGGTTAATTCGTTAATGACCCATCGCAAAACAATTACTTATATAAAGTTAACCGATACCGCTGATGAGATTAGAGATAAAGTAAAACGAACCTTACACTCTAGTTATCCTGTAGTAAAAAATAATCTGGATGAAATTGTTGGAGTTGTTTCATTAAAAAAAATCTTCGAAACGATTGATAAAGCGGACTTTTCCATTCAGTCAATTATAAAAGAACCTAAATATTTTATTGAACATACCACAGCGTATAAAGCGCTCGAAACTTTTAAAGTATCAAAAAAATACACCGCTTTCATTGTTGATGAATATGGTGTTTTTCAGGGGATGATTACCATGAACGATATTTTAGAAGCTTTAGTAGGTGATGCCGATGAATTTGTGGGTGAAGAATTTAAACTAGAGCAACAACCCGATGGAACTTGGTTAGTTGATGGCTATTATAATTTACATGATTTTTTATATAATTTTGAATTAGAGGAGCATGCCAAAGATTACGAAGTAACCACAGTGAGTGGCCTAATGATGGAAGAGTTATCCAACATTCCTAGACTTGGTGAAAAATTGATTTGGAATAAATTAGAGTTCGAAGTTATAGAAGCAACCGGGTTGATCATTAAAAAAATTAGCGTAAAAAAAATATAAATTTAAAAGAGACGGATAAAACGTCTCTTTTTTTATGCAGAAATGGTAAAAAAATAAAACCATACACATTTTTATTGTAACTTTGCACGCTAAAATAATTAATGTGCACTGCCCGTGAATAGGAAGCGGGTAAATTAAAAATAAAATTATGACAGAAGGAAATTTTGTAGACTACGTAAAAATATACGTTTCTTCAGGTAAAGGTGGTAAAGGATCATCTCACTTACACCGCGAAAAGTTTATCGAAAAAGGAGGACCAGATGGTGGTGATGGTGGCCGTGGAGGACATGTTATTATTCGTGGAAACAAAAACCTTTGGACTCTTTTTCATTTAAAATTTACAAAACACGTAAAAGCTGGGCATGGTGGTGATGGTGGATCAGCACGATCTACAGGAGCAGATGGAGAGGATAAATACCTTGATGTGCCTTTAGGAACCGTTGTTAAAGATAAAGAAACTGATGAGGTTTATTTTGAAATTACTGAAGACGGAGAAGAAAGAATTTTAGCAAAAGGTGGTAAAGGAGGTTTAGGAAACTGGCACTTTAGATCAGCAACCAACCAAACACCTCGTTATGCACAACCTGGTTTGTATGGTGAAGAACTTGATATTACCTTAGAACTTAAGGTTTTAGCAGATGTTGGACTTGTAGGTTTTCCTAATGCTGGTAAATCAACATTATTATCTGTTTTAACATCGGCAAAACCTAAAATTGCAGATTATCCTTTTACAACCTTAAAACCAAATTTAGGAATTGTAGCTTACCGCGATTTCCAATCGTTTGTAATGGCTGATATTCCAGGAATTATTGAAGGTGCTGCTGAGGGTAAAGGTCTTGGACATTACTTTTTACGCCATATCGAGAGAAATTCGACTCTATTGTTTTTAGTGCCAGCAGATGCTAATGACATAGTAAAAGAATACGAAATTTTGTTAGATGAATTACGACGTTACAATCCTGAAATGTTAGATAAGGATCGCTTAGTGGTAATTT
Source organism: uncultured Flavobacterium sp. (assembly GCA_947631175.1). Classification (GTDB taxonomy): domain Bacteria; phylum Bacteroidota; class Bacteroidia; order Flavobacteriales; family Flavobacteriaceae; genus Flavobacterium. Next base: position 20,504 of record CANRKI010000009.1, on the reverse strand, counting down.
CTAAATCAGATATGTTAGATGATGAACTAAAATCTGAAATGAAACAAGAATTAGATAGTAATCTTAACGGTGTGGATTATATGTTTATCTCCTCTGTTGCTCAACAAGGATTGACAGAGTTAAAAGATAAACTTTGGATTATGCTTAATAATTAAATAATAAAAAAACTCGAAACCAATTAAAGTTTCGAGTTTTTTGTTTTAAATATATACAAATTAATAGTTGAAATTTAAAGTTATTCCGTTTGTACCTTGTACAGGCGCGTTGTTTACATTTTGCACCACATTATCATTAACTTCTGCTACATAACTGTAGGTCATTTGAGCGTTGTCTGGTGTTAAATCATTAATAATCCCCGATGTGTTGGCTACATACAAACCATCAATATCTTCGATCACGTAAGTTACAGTTCCGTTCATAAAATCATCATTACTGAAACTTATAACCGAAACATTGTTTTGTGGAACTCCATTTAATTTTAACACTGTTGTTTGGTTTACTTTTGTACCTCCAATGGTTAAATTAACATAATCGTTTTCGGCAACATTATTAACAGTTAGTGTTATTTTTATTTTTTTGTTTCCCTCAACGATTGACTGACTATCGTCATCACTAGAACAGGATGTAGTAAGTAATCCTAAAGACAATAAACAGAAAATAGGATAAATAAAAAGTTTCTTCTTCATATTTTATATATTTGATGTTCTATACAAAAATCGATTAAATGAAAATTAAAAAAATCCCTATTATTAGGTATATTTCTGATTTTTTTCTTAAAAAATTAGTTAATAATTCTTTTTTCGCTTTAATATTGCTATTTTATTTCTTGGGTAATAGTTATGCTCAGTCTCCTTTTTTAAATGAAAAATCACTCGATAATTTAAATTCGATTCTTAAAAGTAATAAATCAGATAGTATTAAGGCTCTTGCTAATTTTGATTTGGCCAGGTTATATATTGCTAAAGATACCGCCTTAACTCAAAAATATTTAAAACAAGGTTTTACTTTAAGTCGTAATAATAACTTTTTGTTAGGTTCTTATTATACTCGAGTGGGATATTTATATCACCATAAAGGCGAATATGCTAAAAGTAAAGTATACTACAAGCGTGCTATTTCGTATCTAGAAACAAATAAAAATATAGCAACGTATAAAATATTATCTGATATTTGGAGTAATTTAGCCGTTATAGAACAGATTAGAAATGATGATGAAAAATACACAGAGCTTATTTTAAATAACGCTATTCCGCTTGCAAAAAAGGCGAAAGATAATGGTCGTTTGGGATCATTAAATATGAGTTTAGGTGTTGGTTTTATGAACTTGAATCAAAATGATAAAGCTGCAAATTATTTTATTGAAGCTGAAAAGTTAATTTCTATGGCTGATAATTCAGCACATCGTTTGGCAGCTTTATATAATAAAATGGTCGAAAATTATTTAATACTTGGAAAATCATATTACGCAGAAAAGTATCTTGAAAAATCCAGACAATTATTAAATCAACACCCTTCGGCAGAGCAACAAGCAACCTATTTTTTTAGTGAAGGTTTTTTTTATTACAAAACACATCAATTTAAAGAAGCACTTTTTAGTTTTGATAAAGGGATTGAATTATCTAAAGGAGCAAATAAAAAGTTCTTTATATTCGAAATTCAAAATTATAGAATAAAAACATTAATAAATTTAAAAGAATTTGAAAAAGCGTTAAATGAAGTTGATTCTATTTATTATGATTTAGATTTAATGTCTACAGATGCTAATAAACTTAGTGTTTATAAATTTTATACCGAGATTTATAAACACTTAGGCGACTTTTCCTTATCATTAGAATATCTTGAAAAATATAACCAACTTAGTCACAAAATTAATGAGCAAAATACTAAATTTAAAATTAACCAACTTGAAGCTCTGTATAACGATGAGGCCAAACAAAACGAAATATTAACGTTAAAAAATAAACAACAAACTCAAGATTTAGAACTAAACTCTATAAAAAAAATTACCTTTATAGCTGTAATTGGACTTTTAACTTTTTTATTCATTAGTGGAATCCTTTATTTTTACTACAGAAGTAATAAAAAGTTAATTTTTGAAAGAGAAAAAACGCACCTTTCTGAAATTAAGAAAGTCAAAATCGAACAAAACCTGTCTGTGGCTAATGCCGTTATTGAGGGACAAGAAAATGAAAGACGAAGAGTTGCGAAAGAATTACATGACGGAATTGGCGGTCGTATAGCTGCGATTAGTTACAAAGTATCTTCAACAGAAAATAATTTTGAGCTAAAAACAGAATTAGATAAAACATTAAACGAGTTGCGCCAAATCTCCCGAAATTTAATGCCCGAATCCTTACTAAAAACCTCTTTAAAAACATCATTAAAAGACTTGTGTAACATGTATGTACATGAAAACCAAAATGTGTTTTTACAAGTGCTAGATGTAAATGAAGATATCGAAAATTCTATAAAATTAAATATTTACAGAATCATACAAGAACTACTCTCTAACGCTACAAAATACGCCAAAGCAAAGGAGGTAATTGTTCAAGTTTCTCAAAACGAAGATATTATATATATAACTGTAGAGGATAACGGAATTGGTTTTGAAATTGAAAAACAACACTTTGGACTAGGTTTAACTAATATTAAAAATAGAGTCGCATATTTAAACGGAAACCTTGAAATTGATTCGGTGCCCAACCAAGGTACTAGTATTAATATCCAAGTTTCTATTCATAAAAATATAATTTCATGAAGAAAATAGTTATCGTTGAAGATCATCCCATTGTACTAGAAGGTTTAAAACAATTAATTACTACAACAAATGAAGTACATATTGTTGGTTGCTTTTATAGTGGTAAAGAGGCGCAACAATTTATTATTCAAAACCAAACCAATATTGATATTGTTTTATTGGATATCTCTTTGCCAGATGCCGATGGGATGCAGATTTGTAAAGAAATTAGAAGTATAAATTCATCTATAAAAATAATAATTATTAGCAATCATAACGAGGCTAGTATTATATTTAAAGCCATACAAAATGGTGCTAACGGATATCTATTAAAAAACGCAACTCCTACCGAATTAAGAAATGCGATTTTAAATCAACAAAATAAATTAATTGTAAGTACCGAAGTTGAAAATATTATAACTAAAGCAGAATCCCAAGCCCAAAAACTTCCTGCTTTAACCAAAAGAGAAATACAAGTTTTACAAAAAGTTTTAGAAGGAAAAACAAGTGCGCAAATTGCCGATGAACTTTTTTTAAGCTCCTTAACAGTCGATACACACCGAAAAAATTTTATGCAAAAATTGCAAGTGAAAAATATTATCGAGTTAATTGCTGCTGCTAAAGACTATAATCTATAAAAAATGCCCCTTATTTTTTTATAAGGGGCATTTTTTTATAAATTAGGAATTCTTAAAACCTGTCCATGGTATATTTTATCTGGATGCTCTAACATAGGTTGGTTCGCTTCAAAAATAGTTGGATATTTCATCATATCACCATAATATGTTTTTGCAATCTTAGATAAGCTATCTCCGCTAACTACCGTATGGTATTTCGCTTCGGGTGCAGGTGTAGTTACAGACATTAAATTATCAACCTGATCAACACCATCAACATTACCAATAGCTAAAATAATTTTCTCAGCATCAGATTGGTCTGACACATCACCTTCAACTTTCACATCATCGTCAGATACGCTAATTTTTAATGTGTTGTACGTCAATCCTAAACTTTTAACATGATCTAATAAGGCCTGAGCTCTTATTTGTTTTTTCTCTTCAGGTGCAGCTGTTTCTTCTTCTTTTTTACCAAATACTTTTGCACCAGCATTCTTAACAAATGAAAATAATCCCATAATAAACTGTTTAATTTGATTAATATTTTTTAGGTTATTGCCCTTATATAACGCTTTTACAACAAAAAAAGTATTTTAAGGAGCAAATTATAAAAAAAATACATTTTAATAAATGAGCTATTTGCTATATATTCGCACTTACTTATAAATATACAATAAAGATTATGAAAAAACTACTTCTTTCATTTATCGCAATATTCACGTTACTACCTTTTTCTGTTAAAGCGAACGAAGGTATGTGGTTTTTAATGTTCATCGAACGTTTAAACCACCGCGATATGCAAAAAATGGGACTGCAACTTACTGCAGACGAAATTTACAGCATCAATAACAACTCTTTAAAAGATGCTATTGTACAATTTAACGGAGGATGTACTGCCGAAATGATCTCAAAAGACGGTTTAGTATTAACTAATCACCACTGTGGTTACAATGTAATTGCTGAACTTTCTTCTCCAGAACACAACTATTTAAAAAATGGTTTTTGGGCTAAAAATCATGCGGAAGAATTAAAACCTAAAAATTTATACGTTCGTTTCTTTGTTCGTATGGACGATGTTTCTAAACGTATTTTAGGGAAAGTAAACGATACAATGACAGAAGCTGAACGCGAAAAAGCGATCAATGCTGAAATTGCTAAAATTCAAGAAGAAAATTCTGAAAACGGAAAATACACTGTTGCTGTTCGCCCATTCTTTCAAGGAAACGAATACTACTACTTTGTGTACCAGGATTATACTGACGTTCGTTTAGTTGGAACACCAGAAGAATCTATCGGGAAATTTGGTGGTGATACAGACAACTGGGAATGGCCTCGTCACACAGGAGATTTCTCTTTATTCCGTGTGTATGCTGATGATAAAAACCAACCAGCACAATACGCTACTACAAACGTTCCTTTAAAACCTAAACACCACTTACCAGTTAATGTTGGCGGAATTAAAGAAGGCGATTTCACTATGATTTTAGGATATCCAGGGCGTACAAACCGTTGGATGCCAGCTGGCGGAATCGAACAAAACGTAAAATATGCTTACCCAGCTTGGGTTGAAGGTTCGAAAACAGGTATGGACAACCTTAAAAAGCATATGGTGGCAGACGAAGCTGTTAACTTAAAATACGCTTCTAAATATGCTTCTTTAGCAAACTACTGGAAAAACCGTCAAGGAATGATTGATGCGTTAACTCAGTTTAAAACCGCTAAATCTAAAGCAGCGCAAGAAGCTAAATTTAACAAATGGGCAAACAAACCTGCTAACAAAGCAAAATACGGTAACGTTGTTGAAACAATCAACAAATACTACGCTTTAACAAACAACAAAGCAGCACACGATAACTATTTAATGACAATGTTACGTTCATCTGCATTTGGTACTGTATCTCGTAGCATCGGTCGTCAGTTAGAAATGTATGCTAAAGCACCAGCTCAAAAACAAGCAGAAGTTAAACCTGCTTTAGAGCAAATGATTAACGAATTCTACAACGAATTATACATCCCTGCAGAAAAAGATGTACTTGCTGCACAATTAGCTTTATACGCTCAAAAAGGGAAAACTTATGGTTTAGCACCACAAATCGATCAATTAGCTAAAAACAACAACGGAGATTTCAAAGCTTACGTTAACGCAATTTTCGAATTATCAATTTTCCGTTCGCCAGAAGCTGTAAAAGCATTTTTAGTAGAGCCAGATGCAAATCAAATCACTAACGATCCTTTAGTAAAATTATCAAACAATTTACTAACACACTACAACGCTAAATCTGACGAAGTTGCTAAAGCCGAAAACGACTACCAAGCTGCTTTCCGTAAATTAGTTGCTGGATTACGCGAATCTGGAATTTCTGAAATTAAATATCCAGACGCTAACTCTACATTACGTTTAACATACGGTACTGTTCGTGCTTTACCAAAAGACAAACGTAACGACGCTAAAACAAACAACTATACAACTTTAGATGGTATGGTTAAAAAATACAAAAAAGGAGATTTAGAGTTCGATTTACCACAACGTCTTTTAGACATGGCAGCGAAAAAAGAATACGGAACTTATGCAGATAAAGACGGTTCTTTACACGTGAACATGTTAACAGACCACGATATCACTGGCGGAAACTCAGGTTCTCCAGTTCTTAACGGTAAAGGTGAACTTATTGGTTTAGCCTTCGACGGTAACATCGAGGCAATGGCCGGAGACGTAATCTTCGATCCTAAATTACAACGTACAATCAACGTAGACATTCGTTTTGTACTTTGGGTGATCGATACTTACGCGGGTGCAAAACACTTAATCGACGAGATGGATATCGTAAAATAAAAAACAAAAGTCAGGCTGTAAAGTCTGACTTTTTTTATTTGGGCGTGCCGCCGCTTATTAATTCAAGTAATAAAACATTGCACCAATTACTAAAATTGACAAAACATCTAAAAAACACCATACAAATCGCGCCGTCGGGCTTTGCGCACTCGCAATTTTTACACTGCGTTCCAAAATGTGCTCAAACAAAGCTCCAATCCCTCACGCAAAAATACTTCGTCTTAAAATAAATTCAAATTCATTCCAACCTGAATCCCTTTTGTATTTTGATTGCTAATAGTGTACTGTAATTTCAGTAATCGGTATTTGCCAAATCCTAAATTATCTAAACCAAAAGCATACTCAATGTAAGGAGAGTTATTTGTAGTCGATAAAAAATTCACATTTCCAATTAAATTACATTGTAATTGTTTTAGTAACGGAATTTTATTGATAATAATTCCCTTATCATTATACGCCAAATGCGCTGTTATACTATTCTCTTGAGTCGAATATTTATAATAAGGCATCAAATAAAAATGATTATTGTTTAAGTTCTTGTTGTAAACAAAGGTTCTATTTCCGTTAAAATGCGTATAATCAATAAATAACAAGTCCGCACTTTTGTTTATAAAACCAGTTAAAGTAGTTTGCAATTGAATATTTCCGTATTGTGCTAATTTTTTGCTGTATTTTATTTGTGCCTCAATGGTTTCAAAGTGATAATCTGTATCATTCGTTCCCAAAGCATTAGTGTAAGTTACATGTACCGTTGGATATTTTGTATTACTAATTTTAGAGATACTTCGTCCACGTTTTATGTATTGATTTCCAAATTCAAAAAAAGCATTCAACCTCATTTTATATATCGAATTGGTTTCAAAAGCCCAAGCATCGTTTGTTCTATTTAATGGATTATTCGACCAATATTCTCGGTCAATATCGAACGGATTTGCATTACTATGATTTTGTAACGCCTTACGTTGCTCGTGACTTAATGTTATCGATCCCGACATAAAATCGGTGATTTTTGAGTTAAATTTGGCACTTATAAAATTTTTATGATAGTATTTGGCAAAGTTTTTTCTAAAAACTAAACTCGATACAGCGTTTACAACATCTGTTATCGGATCGTTTTGATTGTATTGCGTAAGTTTAGAACCTCCCAAAACATAAATACTTTGTCTTTTGTCGTAATTTATGGTTTTATGTACAAATCCTGTAGTTCTAAGTTTTTGTTCAGAGAAACCATAATTAAAATCAACACCCGCACTAAAATTATTTTTATTAATAGTATCGTTGTATTTATAGTTTAGGCTATTTTTTAAGTTAATACCTTGTACGGAATTGTAACCTGGAATCTGAATTAAGTCAGAAAAATTAAAGCTGTGTACATTGTTTTTAGATTTATAGCTATAGCCATTTAAAATGTTTTTGAATTTAAAAACATTCGATTTTATTCGTAAACTATCGGCTTTAAATTTTTTTACAACCGCCACGCTATCTTTGTATTTATAATCAAAGCTTTCGTTTTGTGTTAACGGAATTGGACGATTTTGTTCCCAAAATAACGAATCTCTTTGATTGGATTTTTCGGTAAATGTTACAATCGTTTTACCAAAATCGTCAGAAGTAAATTCCGGATTTATGTTGTAATTATTAAAAATATGAATGAAATTTCCGGTAAAATTTATTCCAAAAACACCCGCTTTAATTTGTATAGCTTGCGATTGCTTGGTCCAAAGTTTATTTTCTGCATTGTATTGAAACTGTTGCTGAATGTTAAATGTATCCATCATCGGCTTCTTCAGGCGTTTTCCAGTTGTTTTTAAGTCAATAGCATAAATATTCCATGTACTCTCAACAATATAGATTTCGCCACTAAATGTTGGTTCTGTTTTGTTTATGGGAGTAACTAGTATTTTATTAATCAGTTGATTATTCTCGTCTAAAAAAGTATGAAGAAGTTTAAATTTGTAGTAACCAAACGCTTGATTTGATAAGGGCGATACTGCATAATCAATTTGTTTGATGGTGTTGTTAAAAAAATCAACGTTAGACTGCAATGCGGTATTAAAACTAAAGCCATTATCGTTGCCACTTACTTTAGATGCAGTGACAACTTCGTTGTATTTATTTGGCTTTTGAAATTTTAATTTGGAGAATGTTTCCGATAAGTAAATGTGTTTTGTTTGCGTTGAGTCAAATTCTTTTTTTTCTTCTTTCAAATCAAAAAATAAAATTTTTTCAGGGAACGAATCAATTATAAACGAACCTTTTGAATAAAAATCAACTTCAAAACCTTTAATTTTTTCTTGAATGGATTTTTTTGCTGCAATCGTGTTACGAATAATCTCATACGCTGGATCTTCTTTTTTGGCAACAATTACCATTTCGTTTAAGGTGTTAGCTTCTTCTTCCAAAACCACATCCAATACAAACGGAAATTTTGTAATAGACACATTTTTTGTTAAGGTTTTGTAACCTATACTTTTAAAAATAAATACATAATTACCTGGTGTGTTAATGCCAAGTTCATAAATTCCTTTTTCGTTAGCTCCGGTTCCTGTATAAGAGTTTTGGATAACGATTGATGCGTACGGAATTACCAAATTATTGGTATCTGTAACTTTACCTTTTACTTGAGAAAATGTGCAAAAATAAGTGAGTAGGACTAAGGCAACAAGTAATTTTTTTAGCATATTTAGAATGTAGATTCAATAGCAAGTTCGTACGATTTAAGCCCAAAACCAACAATTACACCTTTACAAACTGGCGAGATATACGAATGATGTCTAAAACTTTCACGAGCAAAAGTGTTTGAAATGTGTACTTCAATCACTGGGCAAGTAACACCTTTTATCGCATCAGCAATAGCAATCGAGGTGTGCGTGTAAGCACCAGCATTTAAAATTATGGCATCAAAAATGAAACCCACCTCGTGAATTTTGTTTATAATTTCACCCTCAATATTACTTTGGTAATAATGTAAATCCGTACTAGTAAACTTATTTTGTAAGGACGTGAAATAGGATTCAAAAGTAGTTGAACCATAAATCTCAGGTTCGCGTTTGCCTAATAAATTTAAGTTAGGTCCATTTAATATCAATATTTTTTTCATTATAAAATAAGTAATAATAATTTTAGATTATAAATGTACTTAAAGTTTTTTAAAATTATGTAATCTATCAATTGCTAAGAGTATACATACCTAAATAAACAAACAAGGTCAAAGAAAAATACTTTGACCTTGTTTAAAATATAAATAGTAAAAATTTTTAAAATTTAAAACCAATTCCCGCTTGAATAGTTGAGTTATTGTTGTTATTCCCCATGCCTCTAACAACTGGTTTTATACCGTGGTTATAACGTCCTTCAATAAAAAATCTATTACCAACATCAATAGTAACTCCACCAGTTAATGCAACATCAACAGTTTGTACTTGGTCATCTTCAGTAGATATTGTATAATTAGAATCAGATGATTTTACGTCATACTCTTCTTTGATTTTAAATCCAACTGTTGGCCCACCATAAAATGCTAACCAATTAGTAACGTATATTTTTGCTAAAACAGGAACGTTAATATAGTCTAATTTTGCTTCTGTTGTAATTGTATTTGTTGGATTAAGATCATATTTGTAAGAATCACCTTGTTGAGAATACAAAGCTTCAACTTGCAATGAAAATCCTTTTTCTGGAGTTAAAGAAAACTCACCAAATAAACCACCATAAAATCCTGATCTGGCATCATGATCATTATTCCATACATTTTTTTTACTTGAAGTTGTAAGTGAAGAATGGCTATATCCCGCTTTTACTCCAAATCTAGAAATTCTTTCGTTGTTAGTTTGTGCTGTTAAAGTGCCAGAAGTTAATAGCAATGCTATTGTTCCTGTTGTAATAAAATTTAATAGTTTCATTTGTATACTTTTTTTACTTTTACTTCATAAACTCTTATTATTATACTTTATTATACCAAATGGTATTAATTATTAATTTTTTAACAAATGAAAGACTGGGGGAAACTTCTTAATGATTATAAAAATTTTTTAAGAATTGAACGAGGATTATCGACGAACACAATATTAAATTACGAATTAGATATTTCTAAATTGATTAATTATTTGAAAGAACAGGATATAAAAGTAAGTCCAATATCAATTTCAGATTCCCAAATTTCGCAATTCATTTATCACATTTCAGATCAAGTAAATACACGTTCCCAATCGCGAATTATTTCTGGATTAAAAAGCTTTTTTAAATACTTAAATTTTGAAGGCTTACGCGAAGATTATCCCTTAGAATTAATCGAAATACCTAAGATTGGACGCAAACTTCCAGACACTTTATCGAGTGAAGAAATTGATTTGCTCATTGCCGCCATTGACCTATCTAAACCCGAAGGCGAACGCAACCGATGTATACTCGAAACCCTGTACAGCTGCGGATTACGCGTGAGCGAGTTAACAGATTTAAAAATTTCAGATCTCTTTTTCGACGAAGGATTTATAAAAGTTTCTGGTAAAGGCAACAAGCAACGTTTTGTGCCCATTAGCAAGCACACCCAAAAATATATTTTGTTATACAAAAACACCGTACGTACGCATTTGCCCATACAAAAAGGGTTCGAGGATACCTTGTTTTTAAACCGTCGAGGGAAAAAATTAACACGTGCGATGGTTTTTACAATTATTAAAGATTTGGCTACAAAAATTGCCCTCAAAAAAAGCATTTCGCCACACACATTTCGTCATTCTTTTGCCACACATTTACTACAAAATGGTGCCGATTTGCGCTCCATTCAAATTATGTTAGGTCACGAATCGATAACCACAACCGAGGTTTACATGCATTTAGATCGTAAACATTTATCTAAAATTTTAACAGATTTTCATCCTCGAAATAAATAAATTTTGGGCGTTTCCCTCGCCAATAATTTTATAAGCAAGTAAAAAAAATAGCGAATGGCTCGGGTCGGGCCATTCGCTGTATCTTTTATAATAGGCTTCGGGAACCTTCGCCTCCTTATAAAAGGATGCCGCTACTGTCCCTAACGCGGTGTTAATTTGGTGTACTATCGTTTGCTTTTTAGCCCTGATTGCAGCGGTATCCTTATTTTTTGCCTTTACTTGGCAAAAAAATAAGATATAGCGAAAAGCAGGAACAGGGTTTATTTTTAGCCTATAGATTCGCTTTTAAATATAAATATCACTCTCTAAATCGGATTTTGCAATTTCGATGGATAAGTTTAGTCGGGTAATAATGGTTTCAATTAAATTTTTATACCATTTTTCGGATCTGGGATGAATGTATAGATTTTGAATCAACAAATCCACATCAATGTCAATTTTTAGTCCGTCGTTTATGGGTTTATCTAAGTTGGCACCATCACCAATTAACCGAATTTCGTTTTCGTATTGAAAACTTTTTCGTTTGTATAAAAATGGAAAATAGTTGTCTTTTAACGGAATGTAATCTTTTTTATAATCAATATATTGTACCTCGCCAATGTGCAAATTGATGTCACGTTCCTGATTTAAAATGCTTTTTTTTAACCGACCTATGGTGGATTGTATGGCCAAACCTTCGTTATTTTTTGTAAAAATTTGCCACATAGCAAAACTTTCGTACGGATTGGTGTGCCAACTGCTAATTATAATGTCTTTTCGGCGGGCTTTGTAATGATCCAAGTATTTTGGATTATCGTTTAAAAGCAGTTTTATTTCCTCGAAAGTGGGTTCGCTAAAAGTGCCTTCGTATTGATCTTCGAACTTATCGGAACGCGAAAGGAACATTTTTCTAGAAATAATTAAATCTAAAAATTTAGACAAGTCTAGATATTTCCAGATAATAGTTTCGTCGTTTAAATGAAGTTCGATAGGGTTCATGATTTTTGGTTTTGGTAACTTTTATTTAATTTTTAATTGATGTGTAAAAGTTTTATCGCTAAATCGATATCGTTTGGTGTTCCGGTATGTTTTTTAGGTTCGTCGGATAGTTTAACAACTCCGGTCCAATAGCCATTTTCGGGTAAAGCCTCGGTCATTTTAAGTACAATATTCATACGTTCTAAACCTACGTCGTTTGTAAAATCGGTTCCAATGCCAAAGCTCATTCCAATTTTACCACGACAATGGTTTACAATTCGTTCTACTTTTTCGTTGTCTAATCCGTCCGAAAAAATGATGGTTTTTGACATTGGGTTGATGCCAAGTTTTTTGTAATGGGCAATGGTTTTGTCTGCAAACTCCAAAGTGTCGCCGCTATCGTGACGAACGCCATCAAAAAGTTTCGCGAATTTTTTGTCAAATTGTTGAAAGAAAACCTCGGTTGTATAGGTGTCTGTTAAGGCAATGCCTAAATCGCCACGGTAAACTTCGGTCCAGTTTTCGAGTCCCATGTGGTTTGCCATTTTGTAGCCGTATTTTGCGGCATGAAACATAAACCATTCGTGCGCATGTGTGCCAATTGGTTTGGTGTTGTGTTTCATGGCCAAATAAACGTTGCTTGTACCAATAAAACTTTTAGATCCGTATTGTTTTAAGGTTTTTACAACTACATCGTGAACGTCGATTGAGTGACGACGACGCGTTCCGAATTCGGCAATGGTAATTCCGAGTTCGTTATATTTTTCTATTTTTTCTTTTGTTGTTTGTTCTACAAGTTCGTTTGCTTGGCGTTTTTGTCCTGTGGTAATGTAGTATAATTCGCAAATCAATGCCATTACGGTAACTTCCCATAAAATAGTTCGGTACCAAAATCCTTCGATTTTTACAGTTAATTCTGATCCATTTTGTTCGATAACAATTTCAGAAGGATCGTAGCGATATCCTTGTAAAAAATCTAAATATGTAGGATCTAAGTAAGGGCAATTAGTGCGTAAAAATTCTTTTTCTGAATGGGTAAGTTTAAGTTTAGCCATGGCATCAATTGCTTTACGGAGATGCGTTGCAAACCCTTCGGGAAATTGGTGTTTTCCACGATTTATAAACTGATATTTAGCTTTTGCATAAGGAAAAAGCTTAATAACAGCGTGTTGCATGGTAAATTTATAAAAGTCGTTATCTAGTATTGATGGAATTATATCGTAGTTTATATTATTCATATTTGCGTGAATTTGTTCAGTTTAAAAATAAGAATTTTATATCTTAAAAAAGTGTAAATATGAATTTTTTATTCTGTGAAGAGTTCTAAAATGTACTAAGTGCTATCTTATTATTTTAGTAGATTTTGATAGAACGATTGAACTAAGAATAAAAAAAGCCCAGTTTTTAAAACTGAGCTTTTTTAAAGTTATATGTTTTATGCTAATACAGTTTGTAAAGCAGTATTAAATTCGTTTACTTTTTGGTCAACAATTGCTTTAATTTCTGGATTTGTAATTTTGTTATCAGCAAAATTATCTTGAAAGCTTGGTAACGAGTATGAAGTAACAACTTCACCTTTAGCAAAACCAAAGTATTTTAAACCAATTTCCATAACATTAGCACCGCCATAACCTCCTGGTGAAGTTGAAAGTACGAATAATTTTTTACCTTCTAAAAATGTCATTTCGATACGAGAAACCCAATCTAAAATGTTTTTAAAAGCAGTCGAAAAGTTTAAGTTATGCTCTGCTAATGAAATTACAATTCCGTCTGCTTTTTTAATTTCTGCTAAAAATGCTTCTGCTTCTTTAGGGAAACCGTTTTCTTGACGATCGATTGTGTATAAAGGCATTTCAAAATCATTAAGGTCTAAAACCGTAACAGTTGTATTTTCTATTGAGTTTGCTACGTATGTAGCTAATTGCTTGTTGATTGAGTTTTTACTAGCGCTAGCGCCTATTGCAAGTATATTCATTTTTTTATATTTTATATCTACAAAGATATTATAAATGATAAAAAAAAAACTTGTTCTAAATTAAGAAATCACAAAACAGGAGACAAAAGTCTGCATATTGATGCGGCACTTCGGTATAATTTTCCTTTCTTTAAATACTTATGTAAAGTTAGTAAATCCGAGTTTTTTTTATCGAGCTCAAATTGTTTAGCCATTTGTTTGCCTAATTCACGATCTGCTACTATGGCAGCAATTTCAAAATTTAAGTAAAAACTACGTGTATCTAAATTTATGGTTCCAATAAAACTCATAACATCATCTATTAAAATGGTTTTAGCATGTAAAAAACCTTTGTTGTATAAATAAATCTGAACTCCTTTTTTTAGCAACGGTTTTGTAAATGAGATGGATGCAAGCTGAACAATTTTACTATCACTATTTTTAGGAAGAATGATTTCGACTGAAACGCCTCGCATAGCGGCTGTTTCGAGCGCTGTATTTAATTGCTCGGACGGAATAAAATATGGTGTGCAAATTTTAATACTTTTTGTTGCTTTATAAATGGCCAGAATAATGCTGTCCATGGCGTAAGGCGAATCGTATCCAGGATTACTAAAGGTAAACGAAATGTCGGTTAATTGTTTTTCATCATCATTTTCTATCGTAAATAAATCGCCCATTGGAAAATAAGCTTCATTTAAATAATTTGTTTTCGAATCGTCTAAATTCCAATTATTCCAAAAATACAATTGTAAAATACTTGTTGCATTACCATTAATTTTTAGAGCAGTGTCACGCCAATATAGGTCGCTGTTAGCGGTGTTAATGTATTTATCGGCAACATTTATACCACCAACATAGCCAATTTCTCCATCAATAATCACAATTTTACGATGGTCTCGGTAGTTGCTATTGGCAAGAGAGTTAAATGTAACGGGTAAAAAAAGGTGAAATTCTATATCATTTTCTAACAAACGTTTTTTAATTTTTTTTGTTGATGAACCAAAATCATCTAAAATAACTCGAATTTGAACTCCTTTTTTACGTTGTTCAATTAAAATATCAATAAATTGATTTCCAATAGAATCATCTTTAAAAATATAATATTCTACATGAATGTGGTGTTTTGCATGTTTTAAATCATTAAAAAGATGTTTAAATTTTTCTTCTCCGTTTGTTAACAACTGTACTTTGTTATTAGAAGTAACAGGACTAATATGCTGGTTATTTAAAAACTGAAACACATCGGCAATAGGGCCAATATCTTGTTTAACCGTATTGATTCGCTGTTGAATTAAATCGTTGTTTTTGTTCCAATATTTGGTTAAAATATGACGTTCAATTTTTTCGTTTCTATTAAACTTTTTAATCTTATTAAATTTTTGTCCAAAAAAGAAGTAGATAAGAATACCAATAACGGGTAAAAAAACAATCACAAGTAACCAAGCGACTGTTTTGGTTGGGTTTCTGTTTTCAATTAATATAGTAGATAATACAAAAACATAACCTAACGATATAGGAAGCCAATACCATTGCGCAATAAAGGCCTTAATTTGAAACCATAGCTCTAAAGTCATAAACATTTTGTATATATTTTCAATAAAAATAAACGTAACAATCTTAAAGGTAATACATTTTTATCAATAATATTTTAGGTTATTTAATTATGATAACAGAGTTAAAATGTCTACATTTGACCTGTTTTTTAAGACACTAAAATTTTTACAAATTGTTATGGTAAAAGATTTATTTGAAAGAATCCACGATAATAAAGGTCCATTAGGTAAATGGGCTTCTCAAGCTGAAGGATACTATGTGTTTCCTAAATTAGAAGGAAAATTAGGTCCTAGAATGTCTTTTCAGGGCAAAGAAGTTTTAAACTGGTCTATTAATGATTACTTAGGCTTAGCAACACATCCAGAGGTATTAAAAGCTGACGCTGATGCAGCAGCAGAGTTTGGAGCGGCTTACCCAATGGGAGCTCGTATGATGTCTGGACACACAGATTGGCACGAGAAATTACAAAATGAATTAGCTGAATTTGTTGATAAACCAGCGGCTTATTTATTAAACTTTGGTTACCAAGGTATGGTATCTACTATTGATGCTTTAGTAACTAAAAACGACGTAATTGTTTACGATGTGGATTCTCACGCTTGTATTATTGATGGTGTACGTTTACACATGGGGAAACGTTTTACATACAAACATAATGATGTTGAGTCTTTAGAGAAAAATTTAGAACGTGCTACTAAAATGGCCGATGAACAAAATGGTGGTATTTTAGTTATTACTGAAGGTGTTTTTGGTATGCGTGGTCAACAAGGTAAATTAAAAGAAATTGTTGCTTTAAAAGAAAAATACAACTTCCGTTTATTAGTTGATGATGCTCACGGTTTTGGTACTTTAGGTAAAAAAGGAGCAGGAGCAGGTGAAGAGCAAGGTTGCCAAGACGGTATCGATGTTTACTTCTCTACTTTCGCTAAATCAATGGCTTCTATCGGTGCTTTTATTGCTGCTGATCAAGATATTATTGATTACTTAAAATATAACTTACGTTCGCAAATGTTTGCTAAATCATTACCAATGATTTTAGTGAAAGGAGCTTTAAAACGTTTAGAGTTATTACGTAACAACCCAGAATTAAAAGATAAATTATGGGAAAACGTAAACCGTTTACAAGGTGGTTTAAAAGATCGCGGATTTAATATTGGAGATACAAATACTTGTGTAACACCAGTTTATTTAGAAGGATCTATCCCAGAAGCAATGGTAATGGTTAACGATTTACGCGAACAATACGGAATTTTCTTATCAATTGTTGTATATCCTGTAATTCCTAAAGGTATTATCTTATTACGTGTGATTCCAACAGCTTCTCATACTTTTGAAGATATTGACCAAACTTTAGCTGCTTTTGAAGCTATTCGCGGAAAATTAGCAGATGGTACATACAAAAAAATTGCTGCAGAAACTACTGTAGACATGGAGAAACAATAAGTAATGTAACATATATTAAAAAAGTCCAATTCATATTCTGAATTGGACTTTTTTTTATCAAGAAATCATGTAAAATTAATGTAAAAACTATTCATTAAACTTTATCTTTGATACCAATAAATTGTCCGCAAAAAATGATAAAAAAAATTTTAAAAATATTAGGTATTTCTATACTTACGCTTGTAGCATTGCTACTTTTGTTAGTGACTGCAGTCCCATATTTTTTTAAAGATCAAATTACTGAATCTGTCGAAAAACTTGCCAACGAAAATTTAAACGCTAAAGTCGAATTTAGTGAATTAGGTGTGTCTGTTTTTAAATTTTTTCCTGCTTTAATTGTTTACGCTAAAGATGTAGATATTAAAAACACCAACTTTCCACAAGCACAAAATGTAGTAACAGCTAGTACCGCAGCCGTTGGTGTAAACTTTTTTGGACTTTTACAAGGCAAAATAGTTTTAGATGCAATTTATTTAGATAAAGGAAATTTAAATTTAGAAATCGATTCACTTGGCGTTTCTAATTTCAATATCGTTAAACCTTCCGAAACCTCTTCAGATACGACTGCAACCGAGTTTAAAATCAAAAAAATTATAGTTAATAAAACCAATATTTCCTATAACGATAAAAGCACGCCTTTAAATTTCAAAATCTCCGAATTAGACTATCAAGGTTTTGGAGATTTAAGTGCCGATTTATTTGACCTGAACTCTAAGATTAAAATGAAATCGTTTGATTTTAGCGCAGATCATGTAGACTATGTTCGAAACAAACCAATCAATGCAGAAATTGTTACCAACATTGATGCTAAAGAACTTAAATTTAGATTTGAGCGCAACAACATTCGTATCAAAAACTTTCCATTCTCTTTTAACGGGCATTTCGCCTTCATAAAAGGTGGATATGATTTTGATTTACGCATGCAATCTAAAAACTCAACTCTAGAGGAGATGCTTTCTTTAGTTCCTCCTGCATACGACGAGTGGCGTGAAGCAATGAATATTACCGGAAATATCGACTTCAAAATATTAGCTCGCGGTAAATACTTACAAGATCAAAGCGAAAAACCTATTGTTTTAGCCGACTTAAAAATCAACTCGGGATCCTTAGCGTATAAAAAAATTAAACAACCCGTACAAAATATTAATATTGATGCAAAAGCATTAGTTAAAGATTTAGATATCAATAAACTTAAATTTGACTTACAAAATCTTTCGTTTGATTTGGATGGTGATGCTACCAAAATTAACTTTCATTCCGAAGGTTTTACCAAGCTAAAGCTTAAAAGTGAAATTTTATCAAACATTGATTTAGCGAAGTTTAAAGACGCCTTAAATTTAAATCAGCACGATTTACGTGGTAAAATTAATTTAGACTTAAAAGCTGATGGATATTTTGAACGTGGTTTAGGTTTTAATGCCTATAAAAACAAACAAGATACCATTATTAAAAGTATTCCTAAATTTACCTTAGCGGCTAGTTTAAAAAATGGATATCTTAAAAATATCAAGAAAAAAGAAGCTATTAAAAACGTAAATCTTGATTTAAATTTAGTAGCAAAAGATAGTATTTTACGTAACCTTAAAGGTAAAATAACCAATATTAATGTAGAAGCACTCGAAAATTACATTCGCGGTGATTTCGAATTACATTCTCTATATCCTTTTAATATTGATACCGAATTAGAATCTCGTTTTAATTTGTCCGAGATCCATAAGCTATATCCGTTAGATAGCATGGAGGTAAAAGGGGACTTAAATTTAAAAGTAAGTGCACACGGTGTTTTAAATAGTAAAACTAAAAAATATCCAGCATCAAATACCTTTGTTAAAATTACTAACGGTTACCTTAAATCATTAAAATATCCAAATATTCCAATCGAGAATATTAACCTTTCTACACAAATAATCAGTGCTAAAGGCACGGCCGAAGATTTAATTTTAAAACTAAATCCTGTACAATTAGAACTTGCGGGATCGCCTTTTAAAATTGAAGGTGAAGTTAAAAATCTTCGCGACATTGTGTATGATATTAAAACACAAGGAACTTTAGATATTGGTCAATTAACCAAAATTTTCCCAGTGAAAGACATGGAAATTTCAGGTTTAATCCAAACCAATTTAATCGCTAAAGGTTCTAAAAAAGATTTAGATGCTAAAGATTACACAAACATTAAAAACGGCGGAAAATTAGTAGCACAAAATATTGTTGTTAGCAGTAAACTTTTTCCTGAAGCATTTAAAGTATCAAGCGGAACTTTTAAATTTTTTAAAGATAAAATGCGCTTTGAAGAGTTTTACGCCACATACGGAAAGTCCGATTTAAACCTAAACGGATACATCCATAACTTTTTACGATACATGTTTAATCGTAAGTATTTACGTGACAAAAAAGAAAAACTTAATGCCGAAATCGATCTGAAAAGTAATCACATTGATGCCGATGAGTTTATGACAATGCTAACTACGTACTCTGCCGCTTCTGAAGATAAAAAAGCAACAGTAAAAGTAGATACAACACAAAAGGCACCCCAAGCAGTGCCAAATCGCGGACCAAGTGTATTTCGTATTTCTAGAACAGCGAATTTGAAAATCACTGCAAACGTGAAAGAGATTGAGTTCGAAGAATACAAAATGCAAACATTTACAGGAGAATTATTGGTAAAAGATCGAAACATTTCCATCTCTAACGCATCTTTCCAAATGGCCGGAACCAGCATTGCTATGACCGGTATTTACGAGCCCAAACACCGCTTGTTAGCAAACTATAAAGCAAATTTTAAAGCTCAAAATTTTGACATTCAACGTGCCTATGCCGAGATTCCAATTTTCAATCAAATGGTTTCCATGGCAAAAGATGCCTACGGAATCGCCTCGTTAGATTACACCCTTGCAGGTGCAATCGATCAAAACATGGACATCGATTTTAAAGCCATTGAGGGCGAAGGAACTTTAACATTGGAGGATATTCAATTCAAAAATTTTAAAATTTTAGAACACGTAGCCAAAAAAGCAGACGCTCAAGACCTAGATAAAGCCAATTTTAATCAAATTGCCATTCACACGACCATTAAAAACAACGTAATGACCATTACGCCAGTAACCATGAAAATGGCCGGATTTAGAGGTAAATTAGAAGGGCAAGTATCTATGGACGGAAAAATAAACATTGGTTTTAGACTTGGTTTGCCTCCAATGGGATTAATTAACGTACCAATGAAAATTACAGGTACAGCTGATAATTTTGAAGTTTCGACCGGAAAGTACAAAGAAGACACAACTTTTGCCGAAGAAAGTGAACTAAAAAATATCAAAGCACCAATCACTCGTCGCGAACAACGCCGTTTGGATTCCATCAATAACATAACAAATAACAATAAAATTTTAGATAGTATTCAAAAAAGTTAGAAGCATAAACTTAGTACACAAAATAAGCGCTTGGTTTACACTGCCCCCAAAAAGTTAGACACTTTTGGGGGCATTTTTTATGGCAAGAAAAGTAAAATATGATGTAG
>CANRKI010000008.1 GCA_947631175.1 uncultured Flavobacterium sp. | reverse complement strand
AATATCTTCGTGATACTGCCATTCAGGCAGGCATCAAAACCCAATTGGTTTATATTGATGATATTGGTTGGAACGGTCAAAATTTTGTGGATTTGGACGATCAACCCATTCAAAGTATTTTTAAACTTTACCCTTGGGAATGGATCGTGAACGAAGATTTTGGTATTAATGTAATAAACGACACATTAAACACACAATGGATTGAACCAAGTTGGAAAATGATCCTTTCGAACAAAGCCATTTTACCAATACTTTGGGAGCTTTTTCCGAACCATCCTTTACTTTTAGAAAGTCATTTCAACACACCAAAACAGTTAACACAATACGTAAAAAAACCGCTATTATCTCGCGAAGGCGCAAACATCAGTATGTATGTAAACAACCGCATGATTTTTGACACGCCAGGCGAATACGGACAAGAAGGTTTTATTTATCAAGAGCTCGCACAACTTCACCGCGAAAGTTCTGGGTACAGTATAATAGGAAGTTGGATTATTGGTCAAGAGCCATGCGGCATCACCTTCCGCGAAAGCGATTATCCAATTACTACAGATAAAAGTAGGTTTATACCTCATATAATCGAATAAAAAATGCCTCTTGCCTAAATTTAGGTACGAGGCATTTTTGTTTTTGTTTGGGCGTTCCGTGCTAAACAAGTACGTAAAAAAAAACAATCATTTTTCAGCACGGCGCGCTATCCGCTCTATCTTTTTTTATGCTTCGAGAACCTTCGCATAAAAAAAGGATGCCGCTCCTATCGCTAACGCAAAATAAAAGTGTAGATAAACAAAAATCCCGAGTGTCAAAACACTCGGGATTTTTCATTAAAATTTATTTTCAACTTCCGCAGCCTCTAGCATAAAGTAGTGTAAATCTGTATTTTTTATAAACGGTTTTAAGTTTTGACTTCCAGGACCATACATTGCCAATTCAACATAATCTCCTGTGTGATCTGTGCTAATCCAACCCACTGAGTTGTATCGTTTTTGTATTTCAGAAAATGCTTTAAATGGTAATTTTTTATAGTTGTACAAGCCATCTTCTTTTTTTGCCAAACCGTTATAATACGTTAACAGTTCCGTCGAGTCGTCTTTATGCAAATCAAAACCATTAAATTGCTTTACAATTTCGCGAACTTGTTGTGGCGTATCTGTAGGCTTAATTTGATTTAAAATATATTCGTTAGTCGATTTGTAGTTTCCAATAGTATCAAACTCCACATTTGCACGTGAACCGTACAAAATCCCTGGATTGGCATTTCCGTGATCTGTTGTAATAATTACTAAAGTATTTTTGTCTTTTTCAGCAAAATCCATGGCAACTTTTACAGCTTCGTCAAAGGCAATTTGGTCAAAAAGTAGACCAGCAATATCATTAGCGTGTGCTGCCCAGTCAACTTTCCCAGCTTCAACTTGCAAGACAAATCCTTTTTTGTGGTCTTTCATTCTATCAATCGCAACTTGAGTCATTTCTGCTAAAGTAGGGAACTCTTTAGCTAATTCCGGTCGATTGCTTCTGTCAACTGAGTAAGGTAAATCTTCTTCTCCAAAAACACCTAAAATGGGTTTTGTTGTGTCGGCGGCTAAAAGCTCATTACGGTTGTTAGCAACTTGATATCCAGCTTTTTCAAAATCGGCGTACAAATCGCGACCGTCCGCACGTTTTTTGGCGTTAAAATATTTATCACCACCACCTAACATTACGTCGTATTTGTTTTCTAAATATTGTACTGCAATACCCGCCATATCACTACGTTTGTTAGATGTAGCTGTAAAACCAGCAGGTGTAGCGTGTGTAATTGGAACGGTAGTAACGCAACCAGCCATTTTACCAGCGCGTTTAAATTTTTGCCAAATCGGCATGTTGGCACTTCCGTCTTCATTAAAGTTTATAGCACCGTTTTTTACACGAACTCCACCGCCCCAAGAGGAACTAGCAGCTGAGGAATCGGTTACGATAGAACTTTTAGAGGACATGTCCATAACCGCTCTGGAAACTTTGTTATCTAGATACAATTGGATCCAATTTGAATGGGTTCCGTTTTTTCGTTGTAGGTATTGATCTGCAATGGTAAGCGTTCCTTTACTCATACCATCACTTACCAACATAATTATATTTTTAGCTTTTTTATTTCGTAAAAAAGAATCTTCTTCAATAGGTGCAGCTACAGCTTGTAGCGGGTTAATTAGTGTGCTACCAAGAGTAAAAAGGGCACCGTTTTTAAAAAACTTTCTTCTGTTCATTATTTGGTATTTATTGATGTTAAACAAAGGTACGTGAAAGGATGATATGTAAAGTCACTTTAATATAATTTAACTTAAAGATAAAATAAGAAAAGCGACTAAAAATAGTCGCTTTAAAATTATAGTTTTATTTCGATTTGATTTCTGAAAATATCTTCAATCGTTTCACGCTCACGGATTAAGTGTGCTTCGCCTTTATAAATCATAACTTCGGCTGGTTTAAAACGAGAATTGTAGTTTGATGCCATTGAGAAACAATAAGCTCCTGCGTTTTTAAAGCATAAAATATCTCCTTCGGTTATTTCGGTAATTCTACGGTTTGTAGCAAAAGTATCTGTTTCGCAAATGTATCCAACAACCGAGTAAAAACGAGGTTTTCCTTCTGGATTCGAAATGTTTTCGATATGATGGTACGAGCTGTAAAACATTGGGCGAATTAAGTGGTTAAATCCAGAGTCAATTCCTGCAAAAACAGTTGATGTAGTTTGTTTTACTACGTTTACTTTAGCTAAAAAATATCCAGATTCAGATACTAAATACTTTCCAGGTTCAAAGGCTAAGGTTAATTTTTTACCGTATTGTTTTTGAAATTCATTAAAACGTTCAGATAATTTTTCACCTAATTCTTCAATATTTGTTTCAATATCGTCTGGTTTGTAAGGAACTTTAAATCCTGATCCAAAATCTAAAAACTCTAGATTTTTAAATTTTAAAGCTGTATCAAATAAAATTTCAGCAGCATATAAAAATACTTCAATGTCTAAGATGTCAGAACCTGTATGCATGTGAATACCATTAATACGCATTTTTGTATTTTCAACAATGCGTAATAATAGTGGTAATTGGTGTACAGAAATACCAAATTTAGAATCGATGTGTCCAACAGAAATGTTAGCGTTACCGCCAGCCATTACGTGTGGATTGATACGGATACAAACAGGAATATTAGGATGTTTGTGACCAAATTGTTCTAAAATTGAAAGATTATCAATGTTGATTTGAACTCCTAAAGCAGCTACTTCCTCAATCTCCTCAAGAGAAACTCCGTTTGGAGTGAAAATAATTCGAGAAGGATCAAAACCTGCTTTTAATCCTAACTGTACCTCTTGAAAAGAAACAGTATCTAAACACGAACCTTCCTGCTTAAGTAGCTTTAACACAGAAATATTAGAAAGTGCCTTGACTGCATAATTAATTCTAAGCTTTTCGACCTTAGCAAATGCATTTGTTAAGCGTTGGTACTGACTGATAATTTTTTCGGCGTCGTATACATATACCGGACTACCAAATTGCTGTGCTACTTCTAGCAATAGTTCGTTTTGCATGTTTTAAATGTAATTAAATAAATTGTCTGCAAATATAAATAACATACCAATATTATTTAAATAATAAACGTGATGTTATGTTATTTATTGATAGTTTATTGCTATTTGTGATAAAATAAGACGAGTTTGTATATTTATTCAAAAAAAAATTAAAGATGTTCTTTTTTGAATAAATGTAAATTGATTTTTTATATTGGATAAATAGCTGTACATTTAAAAAAGGAATAAAATCTTACTAAAAATAACATGTAAGAATACCTTGAATTAAAGGAATTTTTATATTTTTGTTTAAATTAATATTACATCGCAAAACAAACAAATAGTAGTTATGAATTTACATGAATACCAAGGCAAGCAAATTTTAGCCCAATATGGTGTAAACGTTCAACGTGGTTACGTTGCTCAAAATGCTGAAGAGGCTGTGACACAAGCAAAATTGTTAACAGAAGAAACAGGAACGGGATGGCACGTAATTAAAGCACAAATTCACGCAGGTGGTCGTGGAAAAGGTGGAGGAGTTAAGTTAGCTAAAAATTTAGATCAAGTTAAAGAAATTGCTGGTCAAATTATTGGGATGGACTTAATCACGCCGCAAACACCTCCAACAGGTAAACGTGTACATCAAGTATTAGTTGCTGAGGACGTGTATTATCCAGGAGAATCAGAAACGTCTGAGTTCTATGTTTCTGTATTATTAAACCGTGCTACTGGTAGAAATATGATTATGTATTCTACAGAAGGTGGTATGGATATTGAGGAAGTTGCTGAGCACACTCCACATTTAATTTTTACTGAAGAGGTTGATCCAGCTTTAGGATTACAAGGTTTCCAAGCTCGTAAAATTGCTTTTAACTTAGGTTTATCGGGTGAGGCTTTTAAACAAATGGTAAAATTCATTGATGCTTTATACAAAGCTTATGTTGGAGCAGATGCTTCTTTATTTGAAATTAACCCAGTATTAAAAACATCAGATAACAAAATTTTAGCAGTTGATGCTAAAGTTGTTTTAGATGATAACGCATTATACCGTCATCCAGAATTAGCAGAAATGCGCGATGTACGTGAAGAAAATGCAATTGAAGTTGAAGCTAAAGAAGTAGGATTAAACTACGTTGACTTAGACGGAACTGTTGGTTGTATGGTAAATGGAGCTGGTTTAGCAATGGCAACTATGGATTTAATTAAATATGCAGGTTTTGAGCCAGCAAACTTTTTAGACGTGGGTGGTACAGCAGATGCAAAACGTGTTGAAACTGCTTTCCGTATCATTTTAAAAGATCCAAACGTAAAAGCTATTTTAATTAACATTTTTGGTGGTATTGTACGTTGTGACCGTGTTGCTCAAGGTGTAGTTGATGCATACAAAAACATGGGTGACTCTATTAATGTGCCAATCATTGTACGTTTACAAGGAACAAACGCTGAGTTAGCTAAAGAATTAATTGATGCATCTGGTATGCCAATTTTATCTGCTGTTCAGTTTCAAGAAGCTGCAGACCAAGTTAAGGCAGCTTTATCTTAATCAAGATATTAGAACTAAAAGTTATATGTTAAAACCGATTTCTGTAAAGAAATCGGTTTTTTTTGTTTTATAAATTTATAATAGGATTTTGTTTGTAAAATGAGGTGTTGTATAAAACACCTGTTTTTTAAATATTTTTGATTTAGATAAATGTAAAAAGTGTTGTTTATAAGCTAATTAAAACTATATCAATAAAGTGGATTATATTTTATTTTTTTAAGATTGGAACTGTTTTAAGAGCTCTTTTGCGTTAGCGATGGGAGCATTGTTTGAGCTCCTTGTGTAATGAAATGAAACAAGAGCGAGTGCGTACAGCGCGACCCGCGCGACATTTTTTGTTTTCTCATGATTTTCGCCGCGGGTAACGCCCAAAAAAAAGGCCTAAATAAATTAGACCTATTGTAAGTTTTTATCAAAATCGGCGTCAAATAAATTTGCGAATGCGTTTTTAATGGTGCCGTCTGCGTTTAAAATAATGGTTCGGTGAATTTTTGTGATCACCCATTTGTCTTTAGAGTTTTTGTAGTTGGTGTTATGAAACTCTAAGTTTTTATCAAAATTGTAGTTTGCTAGTGCTTTTTTCCAACTGATAAAATCGTCATCAATATTAACAGATAAGAAGTTGGTGTTTGGAAATTTTTGTTGATATTCAATCGCTTTTTTGTGAGCTGATTCTAGATGAGAAATTGATTTTGTAGACCAAAAGTAAATCACCGTTTGTTTGTTGGTAAGGCTTTTTAAACTTTTTTTGTTTCCGTCAATATCCGTAAAAATTTCGTCCGGAAAATTAGATCCAGGTTTTAACGCTTGTGCGTTTTCGCTAATTTTTACAATTTCGTTATGGTTGGATTTATCCGTAGATAGTTTAAAATATTCGTTTAAAAAGGCTTGGTTGTTTAAAAGGTTTTGGTCCTCTAACATATACATAAAGGCAATGTTGTTTAGTACCATATTTTTGATTTTAGAACTTTGAAAAAGTTTATCGGCCTGTTTTAGCTTTTCGATATTGCAATGTAGGGCAAGATCGTAATTTATGGTGTCGTCCAGGCATTGTTCGTATACAATGTTGTTTAACATTGCGGTAAGATAAGAGGTGAACGGCTGAAAGGAAATTAGTTTTTCGTCGTTTAAATCGATTAAGTTTCGATAATTATAGTAATCTTTTGGTAATTGTTGGGCAATTTCGACTCCGGTACGTTTGTTATGAATGTATGGATAAAGTTCTAAACGTACGTAGTGATTGTAGTTTACAAAAGCTCTGGCGTACATATCAAAATCTTCGTTCCATTGTATTGCTTCTTTGCGTTGATTGTAAAAGTCTTTTTTGTCTTTGTATATGGAATCTAGAATACGACGAAAGGCTGTGTGTTTTTTGTCGTAATCTTTAAAAAGGTTGGTGCGATCGTTGTTGTTTTTTAAGTATAAATCAATTAAGAAGTTATTTTTTAAATCGCCACGACCACCAAAAACTAGGGTTTGGTCAAAATATCGAGCGTTTAAACTTAGCATTAAGCTATCGTTTTTATCAAAATAAATGTGTTGGTATTCGGGTTCGTTTTTAAAGGTGTACATTCCAGGAGCTAATGAATCGTATTTTTTGAAAAAACGATTTTTTTCGTCGAGTAGGATTGAATCAATTGCAAGGTTATCTTTAAATAAAATTACATACTGGCTTGTTGGGTTTTGAATTTCTCCTCCAAAATAAGCTGTAAAGTCGTGATCTTTGAATTTTTTATTTTGGCAAGCAGATAAAAATATCAAGCTAAGTATTGCTAATAATAGAGTTGTTTTATTTTGGGTGGTCATTTTGGGTCAAATTCATGAATTAATTAACAAATTTAAAATTGTTTCTAAATAAAACTGTTAATTGTTGGTTAAAAAGCAAGAGGTGTAATAAAATACAATTATACATTAAATTGAAATATATTTCGTAAATTTGCCTCAATTTTTAGATAAAAAAACATAGTACAATGCTTACAGTTTCAAATTTATCAGTACAATTCGGAAAACGAATTTTATTTGATGAAGTAAACGCAACATTCACTCAAGGTAATTGCTACGGTATTATTGGTGCAAATGGTGCAGGAAAATCAACATTTTTAAAAATTATAGCTGGAGATATTGATCCAACTTCAGGCCATGTAATTTTAGAGCCAGGAAAACGTATGTCGGTTTTAAACCAGAACCACAATATGTTTGACGAGCATACCGTTTTAGAAACCATTTTAATGGGGAACAAAGTGTTGTTTGCGATTAAAAAAGAGATGGATGATTTGTACGCAGATTATTCAGATGAAAATGCTGACCGTATTGGCGAGTTGCAAATGCAATTTGACGAAATGAATGGATGGAATGCCGAGTCTGATGCTGCTTCTATGTTATCAAACTTAGGTATTACAGAAGAGTTTCATTATACATTAATGTCAGACATGGAGCCAAAATTAAAAGTACGTGTATTATTAGCACAAGCTTTATTTGGTAATCCTGATGTGTTAATTATGGATGAGCCTACCAACGACCTTGACTTTGAGACAATTGGTTGGTTAGAAAACTTTTTAGCAAACTACGAAAATACAGTATTAGTTGTATCACACGACCGTCACTTTTTAGATGCGGTTTGTACACACATTTCAGATATCGACTTTGGAAAAATTAATCATTTCTCTGGTAACTATACGTTTTGGTACGAGTCTTCGCAATTAGCGGCAAAACAACGTGCGCAACAAAACAAAAAAGCTGAAGAGAAAAAAGCTGAGTTGGAAGAGTTCATTCGTCGTTTCTCTGCTAACGTTGCAAAATCTAAACAAGCAACTTCTCGTAAAAAGATGATCGAGAAATTAAATGTGAACGATATTAAACCATCATCTCGTAGATATCCAGCAATCATTTTTGAACAAGAGCGCGAAGCAGGAGATCAAATTTTAAATGTACAAGGACTATCTGCCTCTGTTGAGGGCGATGTTTTATTTAACAACATCGATTTCAATATGGCAAAAGGAGATAAAGTAGTGGTTTTTTCTCGTGATTCACGTGCTACAACTGCATTTTACGAAATCTTAAACGGAAATATTCAAGCAGATGCAGGTCAGTTTGAATGGGGAATTACAACCACTCAATCTTATTTACCAGCAGACAACCATAGCTTTTTTACAGAAGATTTAACTTTAGTTGATTGGTTACGCCAATGGGCTAAAACTGAGGAAGAGCGTGATGAGGTTTATGTACGTGGCTTTTTAGGTAAAATGATTTTCTCGGGTGAAGAAGCCTTGAAAAAAGGTTCTGTATTATCAGGAGGAGAAAAAGTACGTTGTATGCTTTCTCGTATGATGATGATTAGAGCTAATGTTTTAATGTTAGATGAACCAACAAACCACTTAGACTTAGAATCTATTACAGCGTTTAATAACTCGTTAAAAAACTTTAAAGGTTCGGTTTTATTTACAACGCATGACCACGAGTTTGCACAAACAGTTGGTAATCGTATTTTAGAGTTAACACCAAAAGGTGTAATTGATCGTTATATGACTTTTGATGAATATTTAGACGATCCTAAAATTAAAGAATTACGTAATCAAATGTATTCTAAATAATATATTAAGCCAGTTTCTTATTTTTAGAAACTGGCTTTTTTATAAATAAAAATTAAAAAATTAACGAGAGCAAATCGTTGTAAACGCAGCTTTTTTAAAAAATAAAATGTAATTTTACACTCCAAACAACACTTCTAACATGGATCAAAAAGTATTACTTACTTCGAAAGAAGTTGATATTATTTTACACCGTTTGGCATGTCAATTGGTCGAAAAACATTTGGATTTTTCAGAAACAATTTTGATTGGAATCCAGCCTCGTGGCAAATTTTTAGCCGAACGAATCAAAACTATTTTGGCTGATGAATATCAAATAAAAAATATTTCCCTAGGATTTTTAGACATCACTTTTTTTAGAGATGATTTTCGTAGAAATGAAAAACCATTAGAAGCGAATAAAACCGATATCGACTTTTTAGTCGAAAATAAAAAAGTAGTTTTTATTGATGACGTTTTATATACAGGTCGTAGCATCCGTGCTGCATTAACTGCTATTCAATCCTTTGGACGACCTTCTGCAATTGAACTTTTAGTCTTAATTGACAGACGTTTTAGCCGTGATTTACCTATACAACCCGATTATCGTGGTCGCCAAGTAGATGCCATAAACAACGAAAAGGTGATTGTGAATTGGAAACAAAACGAAGGAACTGACGAGGTTCTGTTAATTAAAAAAAACAATTAATCTAACTACAAC
The DNA here is from genome assembly GCA_947631175.1 of uncultured Flavobacterium sp. Lineage (GTDB taxonomy): Bacteria > Bacteroidota > Bacteroidia > Flavobacteriales > Flavobacteriaceae > Flavobacterium. The sequence continues at coordinate 32,945 of CANRKI010000008.1, read as the reverse complement.
ACAACATAAACAATGAAAGAGTTAAGTGTTAATCATTTACTTGGAATAAAATATATAAACAAAGCAGATATTGATTTAATTTTTGAAACCGCAGATCATTTTAAAGAAGTAATCAATCGACCAATTAAAAAAGTACCTTCTTTACGTGATATTACTATTGCGAACATTTTTTTCGAAAATTCAACACGAACAAAATTATCTTTTGAGTTGGCTCAAAAACGATTATCTGCAGATGTTATTAGTTTCTCGGCAGCGCAATCGTCAGTAAAAAAAGGAGAGACTTTAATTGATACAGTAAACAACATTTTATCCATGAAGGTAGATATGGTTGTAATGCGCCATAGCAATCCTGGAGCTGCTTACTTTCTATCAAAAAACGTAAAAGCAAGTATTGTAAACGCTGGTGATGGGGCTCACGAACATCCAACACAAGGTTTGCTAGATAGTTTTACCATTCGTGAACGTTTAGGTGAAGTGGCAGGTAAAAAAGTAGTAATTGTAGGTGATATTTTACACTCGCGTGTAGCACTTTCTAACATTTATGCATTACAAATGCAAGGCGCAGAAGTGATGGTTTGTGGTCCCAAAACTTTAATCCCACGTTATATAACCGAACTTGGAGTTAAATACGAACCCAACTTACGCAAAGCTTTAGAATGGTGTGATGTGGCTAATATGTTACGCGTACAAAACGAACGTTTAGATGTTAATTATTTTCCATCTACTCGTGAATATGCACAACAATATGGAGTAGATAAAGCATTATTAGATTCTTTAAATAAAGAAATTGTGATTATGCACCCTGGACCAATAAATAGAGGTGTCGAAATATCGTCTGACGTGGCTGATTCAGGACAATCTGTAATTTTAGATCAGGTTGAAAATGGAGTAGCAGTACGTATGGCCGTAATTTATTTATTGGCATCAAAAATTAAATAATATATGATAAAAGGATCTAAAACATTTTTAATAATCTCTTTTGCAATTGCCTTTGGATTGGCGTTTTATTTTGCAAATAAAATGTATCCCGTTTTTGGAAACAATATTTCGTTTGTAACAGTATTAGCAACCGAAAAAAACAAAACCTTACCCTTAAAAGATGAGTTTGGTAATGTTTTAGAACAAATCATTGCATTTGAGCCCAATCAAGTGCAACTTGTTTATAAAATTCCGAATATAGAAGGATACAAAGTAGATATAGATTCAGTAAAATTATCATTAGAAGAAAAGTATCAAAATCCTTCTAAAAAAATGATAGAAAATTTACAAAATGCCGATCAAGATCTGAAAATAGAATATCTTTTTAAAGATAAAAATGAAACCAAATTAACATCATTTAAAAAAGACTATACCAAGTCTAAATAGTAAATGGTTATATTTGTAACTTATAAAACTAAATATGAAAGTAACATCAAACGCTACGGACTTTATCCTTAGTCCAGAAAACGCTGATATAACACTATTTGTTAGTAATTTAGAATCAAATTATAGCGATTATTTATCAAAACATATTATTGTAGATCTAAGTTCATTTAATCCTAGTATTGCAGAGGCCGAAATGTTTCAGCAAATGCAAGATCAACACATTGCTAGCCAAAAGTCTTTTGTAATTGTGATTGCCGATTTTGATTATAATGAAGCTACCGAAGGATTAAATATTGTACCTACTTTGCAAGAAGCGTACGATATAATTGAAATGGATGATATACAAAGAGATTTAGGGTTTTAATTTTAAAACCCTTTTTTATTTTTAATTATGAGATTACATATTTTAGGTTGCACCGCTGCAACACCAAACTCAATTGCAAATCCCACGGCGCAGGTTTTAGAGACCAAACGCCATATGTTTTTAATTGATTGTGGTGAAGGAACCCAAGTGCAATTACGACGTCAAAAATTGCGTTTCGCGCGTATTAATCATATTTTTATTTCTCATTTACATGGGGATCATTTTTTTGGATTGATTGGTTTAATCTCTACTTTTATGCTTTTAGGCAGAAAAGAAGATTTACATGTTTATGGCCCAAAAGGAATTAAAGAGATTATACTTTTACAACTTAAATTAGGTAATGCATACACACCATACAAACTTTATTTTCATGAGCTAACAAGTAATGAATCGGAGGTTTTGTTTGAGGACAATCGTATCAAAATATCAACCATTCCATTAGTGCATCGCGTTTATACTAATGGTTTTTTATTTCAGGAAAAAGAAGTTGAATTTGAGTTGAATTTAGACAAATTAAATGAGTTGGAGATTCCGGTTGTTTATTATCAAAAATTAAAACAAGGCGGCGATATTGTTGTGGATGATGTTTTGTATAAGAATGAATTGTTAACCCTTAAGCAGAAACCACAAAAGGCGTATGCGTTTTGTTCGGACACTAAATATTCTGAAGCCATAGTTCCAATTATAAAAAATTGCACAGCTTTGTATCACGAATCTACTTTTTTAGAGAAGGATGCCGCTTTAGCCGAAAGAACAGCTCACACCACTGCAAAACAAGCGGCTACAATTGCTAAATTAGCTAATGTTGATCAATTAATATTAGGACACTTTTCTTCTAGATATAAAAATAATGAGGTATTTGGTGACGAGGCCAAAACTATTTTTAGTAATACGTTGATTGCTCGTGACGGAAAAACGTTTGAAATATAAAAAAAGGGAAATATGAAGTCATATTTCCCTTTTTTCGTCTATTCAATAAACTCAAAAAATGATCACTTAAGCTTGGATTAAGGCTAAGCATTTTGTAATTAACTTAAAGGTGGTATACTTTAAGAAAGTAATCATAAAACATGGTTCTTTTCTCTACTTTCTTATGATAAAAATACAATGAGTAAATTGATAAAAACATAACAATTGTCATGTTTAAGACATTTTAACGAATCAATCAAATATTCTCTGATAAATTTTCTTCTTCTTCTTGAATATTGAATCCAATTTTTCGAATGTTTTCTTTTTTAGCACCCAAACTATCTAATTCGTATTGTAATTCGAAAAAACGTTGCGGAAAATCCGTTTCAGTATTTTGTTTCGCTTCTAATAAAAATATTTGACAACGTTTTAAATAATCGGTAGTTATCTTAGCTTTTGCTTCGTTATAAGCGGCTAGTAAAACTTGCATACTTAATTCAATATCTTTTGTTTCGTCTTTTCTAAAAAGTGCATAAAGACGTTTTTTTAAGGATTGTGTAAAATCAATAACCATGGTGTTCGAAAACAGTTTCATTTCGGCAGCGATTGGTACCCAAAAATCAATTGTATCAGCTTTGTTTAACTTTAAAATGTTTAATAAAGGTGAGTTTTGGTCCAAGTTATTGGTTAAATGATAATAAATTAGTTGGGCTCTTTCGTCTGCCCTTGGTGGGAAAACAGGAATTTGAAGATCAAATCTGCCAGGCGCAGTAATATCATCACCTAAAAGTCCTAAAATTTCGACAGAACCAACAATAACCAACTCTTTGGTATTATCTTTTTGGATGTGTCTAACGATTGAGTTGATAAGCTCAACCGCTTCGGGAGAATTTTTCAGTGGACTGTTTTTAGCCATCAGTTCCTCAAAACCTTCAATAAATAAAAGAGTTTTGGGTTCATTCATCTTAGTTTTTAAATAATTTGTAAACTGATTGGAGTTTGTTTTTACGTTATTTACTAAGTAATCTTTATAAACGTGAACAAATTGATAATCGATTAAATCGGCAATTTTTTTAGCCCAAAATATTTTTCCGCTTCCTGGCGGACCGTATAAAATAATTCCTGCGGGTTTAGATATTCCCCATAACTTTACTTGATCTTCGTTAATAAACGGATCTAGCATATCGGTGGTGTAAAAAAATAAATCGGTGTAGCCAATTAGCGAATTTTCTTTCCAATTGGTTTTTGGAATATCGTTTAATAAAAAATCATAATTTCCACCCACAAAATAGTGAATTAAATAGCTCGAAATATTGGTTTTAAATTCTTCAATTTCATTTTCTGGCACTCCGTTTTCAATAAAAAAAGCAACAATTTTATCTTTATCAAAAGCAACAGTCTGCGCTATTTCGGCAATGGATTTATTTAGTTTTTTATCGTCGGCATATTTTCGAATAAAGTCGATGTTTTTGTTTACAAAATTTTCAAAATCAGGACTAATTTCGAGTTTATTGGTGAAGCAAAAGTTTAAATCTATTCCAAAATCATGAATAAAATACTGTAAACTTTCGAGAGATAAATTTAATTTAACGGTAAGATCTTTTAATCTCATTTTATCTTTATTTTGATTAAAAATAAAAATACGAGATTTTTTTTGATTTATCTAAGTTCTTTTGTTTTTAAGTAGTTGTACATTTCAATATCAACGGGTAAATCCAAAGGACATTGGTCGGTCATTTCGACCCATTTAATTGCTTCTATTTTTTGTTCTAACACTTGCAATTCGCTGTAGTTATTGATTGTGACCTTAAAATACAACATCACAATTTGGCTTTTATCTTGAGCTAGTGATGGAACAAAGTTTTGTTGAATGTAAAATGGTTCGATATTGCTTATTGTTAAATTCAGCTCTTCTTTAAACTCTCTAACCAAACACTCCGCAGGACCTTCGCCTAATTCTAATCCGCCACCCGGAAGTTTGGTTACCATTTTACCAACAAAAGGTTCTTTTATGACTAATAATTTATTGTTTTGTACGCAAATGGCATAAACTCGAACATTAAAATTTTTAATTTCCATTTTTACTTTTTAAATAGTTTTGACCCGTTGTAAAACCATTTTGTTTAACAAAAGTATTAAATTGTTTTTTTGTTGGCTTTACAACAAAAGGTGAAATGCTGTCTTTTGTTGTTTCTGTAATTTTTTCTAACAATTTAATTTCGTCTTCACTTGTGATTCCATTGATATTTAATTGTCCGTTTTTTAATACCATCTTTTTTACTTCCCAAGTGTCGTTTGCGCTATATTTTGTATTCAAGAAATAATATCCTTTTTTTTTTTTTAGTACATTTTCATTACTGATAAAAAAAAGTGTATCAACAATAATATAGTTTGTTAGTAAAGAATCATTTACTTTGGTTACGCTAAATTTATTTGAATTTTTTAAATTAAAGATAGTATCGTTTTTTAAAACTTCGTTTTCAGACAACTCGTTTATATTAATTGTATCCTTAATAGTTATTTGTTTTATAATTGAATTTTCATTGATGGTTAAGTTCACATCATTTTCTAAATCATAGTAATCACCACGAAGTTTTTTAGGGAAATTCTCAATATTTTTAGTGTTTTCCGGTTGCGCCTCAGCAAATTGAACCAAAGACTGTTTACAAGAAATTAATGTAAAAAATGCAATTAAATAGGTTAATTTTTTCATACTAATCAGTTTTTTAAACTAAAATACTAAAAATTAAGTAGAATTAAGAGCTTTTTACTGCTTGATTTTTAATAAATGCTTCAGCTTTTTAGAAAAGTTTCCTGAATTTGGATATTTTCTATTCGCGGTTAAATTGTTTACTACTAGAGCAATTAGTAGTAAGATAATTACACCTGTTAAAACAGGGAAAAATACGTAAAAATAGCCTAAAGCTTTTATTTTAGCCGAGCCTGTAACTGCGATTAAAGCCGTTGCACCACCTGGCGGATGCAGAGTTTTGGTGTACTGCATTGCAATAATTGATAATGATACGGCTAGGGGAGCGGTTAACCATAAAACATCGGGTAATAGTTTGCAAACTGTTACTCCAATAATTGCACTTACAAGATGACCACCAATTAAGTTTCGAGGTTGCGCTAATGGACTTTGAATTACTCCGTAAATTAGTACACAACTTGCCCCAAAGGAACCAATTAAAAATAAATTATCGTGTTCTGTAAAGTATAGATTTTGTAGAAAAGCAATAATTCCGATTCCAATAAACGATCCTAAAAAGGACCAAAAATTCTCTTTATAGTCAATTAAAGTTTCTTTATAAACAATGTATTTGCTTATTCGGTATGTTCTTTTGATTTGTTTCTTAATCATTTCAATGCTAAATATTTTTACTTCTACAAAAGTACGTTGTTGCTGCTTAATTAAAACACAAATAGTCAACTTATGCAGCACAATTTATAAATTAAAAACCTGATCCAACTTGAATCAGGTTTGTTTTATATAAATTAAAGTTTAAATAAATAATTATTGTTAAAACTTTTGATCGATAATGGTATTGTTTAGTAACATTCCTGCAATATTTCCTGATGAAACGGCATTCGCTACCGATCGGAAAGGGCTCGAATTATCACCACAGGCAAATACTTTATCTATTGTAGTTTTTTGAGTAGTATCTACTTTAATTAAACCTTTATCCGTGATTTCGCAACCTAAATTTTCGGCAAAATTTGTTTTTTGAGTTACTCCAAACGATGCGTAAATAACATTAATGTTATAGTTAGATTGATCTTTAAACAAAATAGCATTTAGTTGTCCGTTCTGATGTTTAATTTCAACGACTTCTTTTTCTACAATTTCAATATTGTATTGATTTAATTTTTCAAATTGTTCAGTAGTGAAATTAGCTTTTCCATTGGTGAAAATGACAAGTTCTTTTGTTAGATTGGTTAAGAGTTTTGCATAATGAAACGCCAAATCGCCATTACCTAATATCCCTGTTTTTTCGTTTTTAACTTCGTAACCATGACAATACGGACAGTGAATTACAGAAATTCCCCAACACCTATCAAAGCCTTTAATATTTGGCATAATATCCTTAACTCCTGTTGCTAAAACAATATAATCCGCTTTAACAATTGTGTTTTTACAAGTAATTGTGAAACTCTCGTTTTTTTGAATATCTATTACTATTTCTTCTAAAAATTGAACAGTAGAATAGTTTAACACTTGGTTTTTTGCTTCTAAAGCAATTTCACCAGGTTTTTTTCCGTCTTGTGTTATAAAATTATGCGAATGAGGTGTTTGTTTGTTGCAAGCATCGTTGTTATCAATGATTAAAACATTTTGTAACGAACGTCCCAAAGCCATAGCTGCCGATAATCCTGCATAACTTCCGCCAACGATTACAACATCAATTTGTATTGTTTTCCATATAATTTATTTTTTTAATATCTGAAATAGAAAAAGGTAATGCCAATGTAAGTAATCCTAATGAACTTTTTTTTATAAATTCTCGTCTATGCATTCCAGTTATTTTTTATGCAAAGATATAAACATCTTTATTAATGCGACTGCATCGCATTATTTATTGCGAATTATTTGCATTAATATAGCACTTTATATTTTTAAAGATGAAGCGTAGAAGTACACCAACAAAAGAGGCTATTTTGGAAGTTTTAATAAAATCGGGAAAAGCAATGAGCCGAGAAACTATTGAGAAAAGTGTGACTGTTGATGTAGATCGAGCAACGATTTATAGAGTTTTAAACACTTTTTACGATGACGGTTTGGTGCATAAAATTGTTGCCGAAGATGGAAAACAGTATTTTGCAGTTTGTATTCGTTGTGAAGAAAAAATACACTCGGATAATCATTTTCATTTTAGATGCACAAAGTGCGAAACTATTGAATGTTTAACCGAAACGGTTCAATTTTCAGTACCTAGCGGTTACTCTGTAACAAGTGTAAACTGTATTTTAACAGGAATTTGTAAAGATTGCACTTCTTAGAATACAATTTTTAATGATGTATTCGTTGTATTTAAAGTCATGTTTTTTTAATGAATTTAAGAACATATTTTAAATAATTAGGTTGTATGAAACTAAAGTCTAATGAACCGTTTTGGCTTATTAAAAATGGATTGATGTATTCTTATCCGTCATTACAAGCCAATATAAATACTGATATACTTATTGTTGGTAGCGGAATTACAGGTAGTTTAATTGCGCACCAATGTATTAATGCTGGTCATAAAGTTGTTTTGGTTGATAGGAGAGAGTTGGTTAATGGCAGCTCGTCTGCAACGACATCGATGCTTCAATACGAAATTGATGTACCACTTTATAAACTGATAGAATTAGTAGGCGAAAAGCAAGCTGTAACTTGTTATCAAGCGTGTGCAACTTCTATAACAGAATTAGATACTATAGCGAAATCTATTAAAAGTAAAGCGGGTTTTAAAAATAAAAAATCACTGTATTTTGCGTCATCTGCTAAAGATTTATCTTGGTTGAAAAAAGAATTTGAAGCTCGAAAAAAGGCTGGTTTTTTTGTAAAATGGTTAAATCCCGAAACTATTTCAAATCGTTACGGGATTCATAATACACACGGAGGAATTATATCAAATTTAGGCGCTAGTGTGGATGCTTTTTTTCTAGCTCACGAATTGATGCATTATAATTGTGAAAAAGGACTTCAAATTTTTGATAAAACAAATATTACAAAGGTTGAATATTCAAGTCGTTCGATAAAGGCCGAAACTGATAAAGGATATCAAATAAAGGCTAAAAAAATAATTTATTGCAACGGGTTTGAGAGCACCGAAATTATTAAGGAATCATTTGTTAAACTACTTTCGACCTATGCTATAGTTTCAGAGCAAATACCCAAAAGTGATATACAGAAAATAAATAAACTATTGGTTTGGAATACTTCGGATCCGTATTTATATCTTAGAACAACAAATGATAACCGAGTTTTAATTGGTGGTGAGGACGAAGAGTTTTTAGATCCCGAAAAGCGCGACAAACTAATACATAAAAAAACTAAAAAATTAGAGAAAGAAATTACTAAGATACTTCCCGATATACCATTTATTACAGATTTTAGCTGGGCTGGTACTTTTGGAAGTACTAAAGATGGCTTGCCATATATTGGCGAACATCCCGATTTTCCATCTTCTTACTTCGTTTTAGGTTTTGGCGGTAACGGAATTACTTTTTCTGTTATTGGAATGCAAATGGTTAATTCATTTTTAAACCGTAAAAAACATCATTTATCGCCTTATTTTAAGTTTGGAAGATAATAAATATTTTAAAAAATACGGTGTTTGATAGTGTTAATTATAATTAATTCAAAAAAATCGTAGTGCTTACTTTTAAAAGTAATTACTACGACTTTATTCAACTTTTAATATGCTTTATAAATGTCAAAATCTTCAAACTTTACTTGTCCAAAATCTTTTGTAGTGCGAATGTTACTTTCTGTAACCTCAGGTTCTGAGGCATGAAAACTTTCACCACCATCTTTATGTAAAAACCATTTGCTGTCTTTTTTAGAATATTTATAAGTTATAATTCTTGACCAACGCCACGAACTTCCTCCGTAATGTTCGACCGAAAAATATCCATTTTTAATTGTGATTCCAACAAAAGGATCGCCCATCATTCCACCACAATCAAAACAATAAACTGTGTTTTCATTTTTTTTGGCAAGTTTAAGCTTGTTATTTCCTTCGCCAAGTAAAATGAGTAAAGGTCTGTTTTCCGGATCTCCGTTTACGTTAGATAAAGTATCTTCACCATTTTTTTTGAGAACCAAAATATAATCCTTGATTTCATCCAAATTTAAATCACCCGAAGTTGTGTCTAAAACGGAGTAATTCGCTGGAATGAATTCGGATATATTGCTGGTGAAATTATTGTTTTTTGGTTCAAGTATTTCTTTTTTAGCTGTAGTTACTGTGTCTACATTTAACACGGTTGTGGTTTCTTGTGTTGTGTTTTTTTACAAGAAAAGAATACCAATATGATAAGTAGTGACAGTTTATTTATAGATTTTTTCATCTAATTCAATTTTATTTTGGATTGAAAGATAATAAATACAAATGTTTAATCCTCTTCCTGGCTTTCAAGATATTTTTTTATTTTTTTCTGAAAATTTTTAAGGCTAATCGCTTCTGATTGTACTACTTTTTCGTTTTCGAATTCCTCAAATTTTCCTTCGTTTTCATCATTTGCATTAGGTTTCCAAAGTATTCCATCAGTAATTTTTCCGCTAGCATTTGTTATAAAATACCCCGATTTATTGTTGCTTTTTTGTCCACCAAAAATAGTATCCTCTTCATAAAAAAGTTGAGAAATAGCTTCTTCACTCGAAAAAAAATCTGCGATGTACTCAAAAATAGCATCTAGTGTATTAATATGCGGAGGAATTTCTAATCCGAAAAACAGTTTTAAACTTAGATTTGGAGCGTTATCATCGGTTACTAAATTATGCATTCGCTCAAAATTTTGTTCCATAATAGCAGCATACGTAACCTGATTAATATAATAAGTTGTTGCTGTTGTATTGGCTGGTAACGCATTTAAATTAGTCGAGGTGATATGGAGCTTAACTATTTCTTCATTTTTGTAATAAAATTGTTTAATTTGATTTTTGTCTTTAACATGGATTTTTATTTGGGAATGTTTGTCTTCACCATTTTTAATTTCAATATTGTTTTCATTTTTTTTAAAATATAAGGTATTCGCATAATGCATGGCAAACAAATTCACTGCAAATTCTTTGAGTTTACCTTCTTCGTATTTTTTTTGAGTAATTCCTTTTTCTACATCATCATCATTTTTCTCTTGTCCAAAAGAAAAAATATTGGTAAGGATAATCGTCAAAATTGTAATATTTTTTTTCATAATATCAGATTTAAAAATTACTATACTATTTTTATCGAAAAGGGTTTAATCCTTATACTTTTTTATTTAAATACGATTAACTTTTCATTTGTAGGGTTGTATTCGTAAATTAATTGTGTTTCTCTGTCTATGTAAATTGTTTGAACGGTAGTGAATTCACCTTCTAAAGTTTGACCAATTTCTATAACTTCGTAAGTTTTGTTGTCAACTGTTTTATTATTAATAGAATATTCTATTTGATTGTTGTTCTGAATGCTAGATTTTATCGTTTCATTTTTAGAATTCGCAATATAATATTCGACTAAAAGATAAATTTCGTTAGCGTATTCGGGCGAATATTCCTCATTTATAAAATGATATTTAATTTCCTTTTTATACTGTTTTCTAAACTGAGAAACTTTTCCGTCTTTACTTTTTTTAATAGAAATTATCCAATCTGCTGCTTCAGGAGTTTCACCATCTCCAGCAATGAATATGGTGTCAACTTTCCATTGAATTTCGCAACTATCACCTCGTAAAAGATTCCTTTCCGGATTTCCATCATTAACAAAATCATAAGTATTGTCTCCTTTTTTAGCAATTAGGAACGAATAATCACCGTTATCATTATATGATTCGAACGTAAAAATATCAGTATACGTTACAGCAGCTTGTGAGTTTTCTATCTCGTTTATTTCTGCGTTTTCTGTCCCAAAATGATTTTGATTTACATTATTTTGTAGATTTTCGGTTGTTTTATTTTTACAAGATTGTAGAACAAAAAATAGAATTAAATAATAGCATGTTTTTTTCATTTGTTTGGTTTTTGTTGTCAATTAAAAGAAAACCAGTGAGTTATGTAGTTTTTGTATATTAAATTAACGTGGTTTTTTTATTTTTATTGATGCTTTTAAAAAAAGATTATTCTAAGATAGTTTTTTGTAACGTGTGTTTTTCAATCCTTTATCCATAAAAAAAACAATCTTTTGATGAGGTTGTTTTAAAATTTATTTACGCGTGGTCATGTATGCTTTTACATCATCAATGTATAACGAAGATTCTTTACTGTTAAATTTATATGTTTCGTTTTCGAAAATTCCTTCTTCTTTATTTTTTAAAATACTAGTGCTTTTTGTGTGAGGTAAAAACAATTCGGCTTTGGTTTTTTCTTCATTAAATAAGATAAAAGCGCTAAAAACAGCTTCATTTTCTTTAACATTAACAGGATCTAATCGCAGCGCTTGATCAAATACTTGAATACAATTTTGTTTTAATTGACTCCATGTTTCTCCAGCAGCGCTTATACAACCATCAGCATCTTTATGACCACCAATAACCGTTTTTTGTTTTGCATCCGATTCTGTATTTTCATTCTTTATTGTTTCGCTTTTTGTATTAATACAAGCGGATAATGCTAATAGGCTTATTAAAATAAACACGTTTTTTTTCATTTTAAATTTAATTTTACTGTTAATCATTAATTAGTAGTTGATTGCTAAATTGCTGATGAATCTCGGTTATTAAATGAATTAGATTATTTAAATCGGATTGTTTTTGGTCTAATTCTTTTAATTTTTGAAAGGGAATTTCAATACAAACTTTGTATCCAAAAGATATATCAAACTGATTTTTCCCCGAATTTATTACCGAATTCTCCCAATCGCATTGTTTTCTCCAATCGTAATTTAAACATTCATCAAATAACACTGATAATTGTAACCATTGTTCTCCTCTTTTTTTTCGGCCTGTATATTTATTGAAATTATCTTTCGTGTAAAGCGCCTTTTTTAGATCTGTTTCAGCAAACCAAAGTCCTTGAAAATATTTTTGAAAGCTTGTGAGCTTAATATGATAACTGTATTCGGTTGGATATGTTGTCCCCAAAATGGTTAAAAACGGATTGAATTTTGGATTTTTCTCAAAAAGAGATTGGCCCTGAACTTTTGTATTTCCAGGATATATATTAACTGTTAAGTTTCCTTTTTCGTTACAGTCAAATAAAACCTCTTTCGCCCAATTTTGATAAAATTCCAGTCCTAATCTATCGGTATAATTCAACTTATTAATTTGGGATGCTTTTGCAACCTCCTCAATAGTTGATTCAATTCTTCTCAAAATAGCATGTGTATTTGTTGGCTGTAAAGCCGATATGGATGGCTCGGGCAACCATCTAAAATTATGTTGTTTTACAAGTGAGATAAAATCAGATAAAAATCTATTCTGAGTACTCATTGCTTTTTCAAAACTCGAAACTTTTACTGCAATTGCCATTAAACGTGGCCAATTAAAATCAAAAGGAGTAATAATTTCGCCATAGTTTTTTTGATTAAAAGGCAAGGCATCGTTACTTGTTTTTGTGATATTTAAAATTTGATTATAAAGTTGCGCCGTACAGTTAACATTGTCTCTTTTGGCTTCAAAAACGAGCACAATATTGTTTATTTGAATTACTAAATCGCAAATTGGATCATAGTTTCGATCAAAGTTTTGCGACCAAAAGTCACCAATTTCAGACTCACTAAGCGAGATCGCGAAAATATGGTCAAAGTTGCTTATCTGACTTGCCTTTTGTTGAATACTAATACTTACGCTTGCTTCTGTCTCTAGCGATTCGAACAGCTGATTGTAAAAATTAGTATCTTTTAAAATCTCTTTAAAAACTTCATGAAAAAATAGTGAATCCTCCTGAAGCGAAATCGCTAATGCTCGAGTTAAATCATTTTCTAATTGATAGGTTCTGTTGGTGTTTGTATACGATTTAAAGATATTTAAATGGCTGTTCATGTTTTATAGAAATTGCAATAAGTTTTTAAAATATAGTAATTGGATAAAGTTAAATTTTAATTTTTTAATAAATATTTGAAGTGAATTTAAGAAAAAAATGTTTGTTTTTGTAGTGTAAGTGAATGTGGGTAATGTAATGCTTGATACAATTTAAAACAGATTTTCAAAAAGCTTTGTTTTTAGTTTAAAAATGGATAATGTAACATCACTATTAACTAAAAATGAGTTCGATGATTTATCGAACTCATTTTAAATGTTTTTTTATGAAGAAATGTATCGTTCTACTTTTCTTTTTTTAATTGTTTTTTAGCAGCCATTTCAAAAAGCAACCTAATATTAGCGTACGATTCTTTTAAAGTATTTTCTAACTCGTTTTTGCCAATCCAAGCTACCTTTTCAATATCTTCTTCTATTTGCGGTGTAGGAGTTCCTTTAAAATCGGTATCCATTTTGTACCAAACAGTTTGCTTTAATTTATAAACGCCATTTCGTTTAAAAACATGATAGGTTTTTCCAATTTTGTAATCTATTTTTAAACCATTTACGCCTGTTTCTTCTTCAACTTCTCTAACGGCAGTATCTTTTTTATCTTCTTTTTTTTCAATGTGTCCTTTAGGCAAATCCCACATACCTTGTCGTAAAATAAACAGAATTTCTCCCTCCTGATTATAAACCATTCCTCCCGCAGCTTTAACAACAGGAATTTTAGATTTAAAAATTTTTAGTAAAGCTTCTTTTTCTGGATGATATAAAACAGGATTCTTAACTTTATTCTGAAAAATCTGTAATATCAGTTGATCCAAATCAACACTTTCTAATAAAAAAATTTCGAAATTGGTCTCTTTTACCATTTTATTTGTTAGTAAAAGAGGTTTATCATTTATAAAAACTTTATACATTTGTAATATGATTTTTAATAACAACACAGCTCAGAAAACAGCCGAATTGCTTTTACAAATAAACGCAATTAAACTGAATCCTAAAAATCCTTTTACATGGGCTTCAGGGTGGCAATCTCCAATTTATTGTGATAACAGAATAACACTTTCATTTCCAGAAGTTAGGAGTTTTATTTATAATGAATTTGCAACAAATATTGAACAAAAGTTTGGCCGTCCAGATGTAATCGCTGGTGTTGCTACAGGTGCAATTGGTATTGGAATGCTTGTAGCAGAAAAAATGGGACTTCCTTTTGTTTATGTACGCCCAGAGCCTAAAAAACACGGCCGTCAAAATCAAATCGAAGGGTATTTACAGCCCGGACAAACTGTGGTTGTGATCGAGGATTTAATATCTACAGGTAAAAGTAGCTTACAAGCTGTGGATGCTTTAATAGAGGCTGGTGCAAATGTTAAAGGTATGGCAGCAATTTTTACTTATGGTTTTGATGTGGCCAGCGCTAACTTTAATGCACATAATGTTGAATTATTTACTTTAAGTAATTATCCTACTTTGTTAGAACAAGCGGTAAAAAGTAACTATATTTCAGCATCAGAATTAGAAACCGTAAAAGAATGGTCAAAATCTCCAGATACTTGGGGAAAATAATAAATAAACAAGCTTAATATACAGATTTATGAATTTAGAAAGTCCAAAAGTAACCGTAGCAAAATCGTCGGCATATTTGTTTGAAAGTTTAACGAATATTCAGAATTTTGAAAAACTAATGCCAGAAAATATTGCTAAGTTTGAAGTTTTAGACGATAAATGTTTTGTTTTTGGTTTAAAAGGAATGCCAGAAATTAAATTATTATTAAAAGGAGCGACACCTAACTCTCAAGTGCTTTTAGGAGCAGCTTCGGATAAATTACCTTTTACTTTAACAGCAGATTTAAACGAAATTGAAGCTGAGAAAACGGAAGTTCAATTAAAGTTTGATGGTGATTTTAATCCTATGATGGCTATGATGATTAAAGGCCCAATTGGTAAATTTATTGAGGCTTTAGCTACAAATATGACAAAATTATAATTCAAAAAAGGTCAATACATTTTGTATTGACCTTTTTTAATATATCATTTTCACTTCTTTTATACCATAATTTTTAAGCAATTTATTAGCAAGTTCAACCTCAAGAAAACCATTTTTTGTAACCTGTTTAATTGTGCCAATAAACTGAGTGTTTGTTGTAGTGTCTTCAAACAAAGTTGGCGTATCTTTCCTAAATAACGAATTATGAAACTGCTCCCAAAATTCCGTAGCTCCGTTGGTTTTATAAGTTTCGAATCTAGATTTTAATTCTTCAATACATTCTTTCAGTAAAATATCTCGATCTATTGGCTCGTTTAAAATGAAAGCAAGCGAACTAGCTTTTGGAATAGAATCAAAATTTGTTTGATTTACATTAATTCCAATTCCAATGACTGACAAAACTTCACCATTTGATTTCAAGCTATTTTCAATCAATATGCCAACTATTTTTTTGTCTGCTGACAAAATGTCGTTTGGCCATTTAACATATAAATCTGGAATGCTATATTTTTTAAACACCGTTATAAGTGCAGTTGTAACCAAACAATTTATGTCAAAAATTGCGTTAGGTGTTAAAATGTAATCTTTAACAAAGATGCTGAACGTTAGGTTTTTACCTTTGTCTGAGTTCCATTCTGTACCCATTTGGCCACGTCCATTTGTTTGCACATCAGCAACAACGGTTGTAAAGTTTTCAATCGCCTGCTCTTTATAATATTGCTTTAAAAAACTATTGGTAGAGTCTATGGCATCAAGTTTGATTATATTCATTTAAATTTTGTGAATTAAATTCTTATGATTTAATCTTGTGTTAAGGCTCAAAAGTAAACACAAAATTTGATAACTTTGCAAAAATGATTAAAATTAAATGGCAAAAAAAGACAACATTAACAAGGATGAATTATTAGCATTAATAATTGAAGGAATTGAAAACGTAAAGGGAGAAGATATCACGATATTAGACTTAAGAGAGATAGATAATGCGGTGTCTGATTATTTCGTTATTTGTAACGGTAACTCAAACACTCAAGTAAATGCAATTTCTGGTTCAATTCAGCGTACGGTATCTAAAGAGTTACATGACAAGCCTTGGCATGTAGAAGGAGAACAAAATGCAGAATGGATTTTAATGGACTATGTAAATGTAGTAGTTCACGTTTTTCAAAAACAAATTAGAGAATACTATAATATAGAAGATTTATGGGGCGATGCTAAAATTACAGTCCTAGAAAATAAAAATTAACCTAAACTTATATAATGGCAAAAAACAATAAAAACAACTCTACAAAAGTTAAAATTAGCCCTTGGATTATTTATGCGGCTATTATTTTAGCGTTGGTGGCTATTAATTTTGCTGGCGGCTCATCTTTTCAAGATTCAAAACCAACTACTATAGCTAAATTTTATCAATATTTAGATAATGGAGATGTAGATAAAGTAGTTTTTAATAAAAGTACTGCAAAAGTATTTTTAAATAAAGAAGCTTTAGCATCAGATAGATTTCCTGATGTAGAAAAAGAAAACTTTTTAAAGAAAGAAAATACAGGCCCGCACTTTGTGTTGGATATTGGTAGTCAAGAATCTTTTCAAAATAATCTTGAAAAAGCTAGAGCAGAAGGTAAACTTACTGATTATAAAGTTGAACAAGAAAGCAATTGGGGAGATATTTTGTTAACCTTCCTTCCTTTTGTTGTTTTTATTGGTATTTGGATTTATATGATGCGTCGTATGTCTGGCGGAGGAGCTGGTGGCGGTGGCGGTCAGATTTTCTCTATCGGAAAATCAAAAGCACGCTTATTCGACGAAAAAACAGATGTAAAGGTTACTTTTAAAGATGTTGCAGGATTAGAAGGTGCAAAAGAGGAGATACAAGAAATTGTTGAATTCTTGAAAAATCCACAAAAATATACAGACCTTGGTGGTAAAATCCCTAAAGGAGCATTACTAGTTGGACCTCCAGGTACAGGTAAAACATTACTTGCAAAAGCCGTTGCTGGCGAAGCACAAGTTCCTTTTTTCTCTATCTCTGGTTCAGACTTTGTTGAAATGTTTGTTGGGGTAGGAGCCTCTCGAGTTCGTGATTTATTTAAACAAGCAAAAGAAAAATCACCAGCAATTATTTTTATTGATGAGATTGATGCTGTTGGTAGAGCACGTGGTAAAAATAACATGTCAGGATCTAATGACGAGCGTGAAAATACATTAAACCAATTATTAACAGAAATGGATGGTTTTGGTAGTGACCAACACGTAATTGTTTTGGCAGCTACAAACCGTGCAGATGTTTTAGATAAAGCTTTAATGCGTGCCGGTCGTTTTGACAGACAAATTTATGTTGACTTACCAGACGTTCGTGAGCGTGAGCAAATTTTTAATGTGCATTTAAAACCACTTAAAAAAGCGGAAGAATTAGATGCTGAATTTTTAGCAAAACAGACGCCAGGTTTTTCAGGTGCAGATATTGCTAACGTATGTAACGAAGCTGCTTTAACTGCTGCAAGAAAAGGAAAAACAGCTATTGATAAACAAGATTTTCTTGATGCTGTTGACCGTATTGTTGGTGGTTTAGAAAAGAAAAATAAAATTATTACACCTGACGAAAAACGTGCTATTGCAATTCACGAAGCAGGACATGCTACTGTAAGTTGGTTGTTAGAACACGCTGCGCCACTTGTAAAAGTTACAATTGTACCACGTGGGCAATCTTTAGGTGCTGCTTGGTACTTACCAGAAGAGCGACAAATTGTTCGAACAGAACAAATGTTAGACGAGATGTGTGCTACTATGGGAGGTCGTGCTGCCGAAAAAGTTACATTTAATAAAATATCAACAGGAGCGTTAAGCGATCTTGAAAAAGTAACAAAACAAGCACGAGCAATGGTTACCGTTTACGGATTAAACGATAAAATTGGTAACGTAACCTATTATGATTCGTCTGGACAATCAGATTATGGTTTTTCTAAGCCTTATTCGGACGAAACAGCAAAAGTAATTGATAAAGAAATTTCAGACTTAATTGAATCTCAATATCAAAGAGCTATTCAAATTCTTAGCGATAACAAAGACAAATTATTTGAATTAGCAGATGTTTTGATTGAAAAAGAAGTTATTTTTAAGGATGATTTAGTAAGAATTTTTGGTACAAGACCTTTTGATAAACCAGAAATCACTGAAACGACTGAGAATGAAGAAGTTTTAGGCTAATTCTCTTGTTAAAATTTTTATATAAAAAACCTAGTTTAAAGTAAGCTTTAAACTAGGTTTTTTGTTATCTTTGATTTTGGGTAATACTTAAATTTAACGAAAAAAATGAATTTTTTTAAAAGTTTATTTGGTGGCAAAGGAAAAAAAGTTTCAGAAGAAGATCAATCTGAAACCAGCCCATATATGACTACACCTAATTTACCTGTTGATGAGCAATTTACATTTAACTTTAAAAAAAATGGAGGTAAATTTTTATATTGCGAAAACATGGAGGAAGTTTATGAACATTTTGAAAATATTTTAGTCGAAAATGACTGGTTTGAGACCAATGTAGTTTGTTTTGAAGAAAATCTATATAAAATACTGAATGAAAATAAACTTATATATCAAGATGTAGTCGAGGCTACTTTTTCATTCTCTAGTTGCGAAAGTTTGATAGCAGATGATGGATCAATTTTATTTAGCTCCAATCAATTTAAGCACTTAAAACCAAATATGATTCCGGATAATATGATTGTATTTGCTTTCACAAGTCAACTTAGACCTGAAAAAGGAGAGGGAATGAGCGAAATAAAACGCAAATATTCTGGAAACCTTCCTACAAATATTACAACACTTAAAAATTTTGAACCAAGTAAAAAACAAGATAACGACTTTCTAAACTACGGTTCAATACCAAAAAATTTATACTTACTTTTATTAGAAGACCTTTAAAATGTCTGAAAACGTTACGCGTTCCATATCTGGAATCATTTTTATCACCTTACTAGTTTTTGCTACCTTATTCTCCGAAATATCGTTTATTGCACTTTTTAGCGCTTTTGCTTTTATTGCAGTTTTTGAATTTTGTAGTTTAATAAAATTAGATGCTAAAATCCCTTATCTTTTAGTTGTAATAGCTATCGCATTAGGAGTTGTTTTAGATACACACAGCCCAACTAATAACATTGTATTAGTAGCAGCAACTTTATTTGTATCAATCAATTTGATGATTAATTTGTTTAAAACTTCAAAAAACGAATTGTTTAGTTCAGATTTAGCTGGTAAATACATACAATTGCTTGGTTATGTTATCTTTCCTTTCGTTATTATCATGAAACTTCCTTACATACAAGGTAGCTTTACACCACAAATTGTGATAGGAATTTTTGTTTTAATTTGGACAAATGATACTTTTGCATATATCTTTGGAAAATATTTAGGTAAAAACAAACTCTTCGAGCGCGTTTCTCCTAAAAAAACAATCGAAGGTTTTATTGGTGGTATGGCCGTATGTTTGATTGTGGCTTACATTTTAAGTATCTATTTTACTTTTTTAACACCAATACAATGGCTTGTTCTTGGATTAATAATGAGTGTGATTGGAACCATTGGTGATTTGGTCGAATCAAAATACAAACGCATCGCGGGAGTTAAAGATTCGGGTAAAATAATGCCTGGTCACGGCGGTATTTTAGATCGATTAGATAGCGTTATATTTGCCGTACCGTTTATATATTTTGTATTATTTTTTATATCTTAAATAAATGTTTCACAAAGAAGGAGCAAAGATCATTTTAGGATCTGTATTTGTAGCAGTTTTATTATGTTTAGTAATAGATCATTTTATTTTGATCCAATGGCTACGAAGCGTATTGTTAATTGCAGTACTTATTTTTTTAGTTTTAATTTTACAATTTTTCAGAAATCCGAAACGTTTTGTAAACGATGAAATGGACACAATTTTAGCTCCAGTTGATGGAAAAGTTGTTGTGATTGAAGAGGTTTATGAACCTGAATATTTTAAAGATAAAAGATTAATGGTATCAATCTTTATGTCACCAATAAATGTTCACGTTACACGATACGCTTTAAACGGTGACGTTGTTTACTCAAAATATCACCCAGGTAAATACCTTGTAGCTTGGCATCCAAAAGCAAGCGAAGAAAACGAACGTACAACTGTAGTTGTAAACAACCCACATTTTGGGGATGTTTTATACCGTCAAATTGCTGGTGCATTAGCTAAGCGTATTGTTAACTACGCAAAAGTTGGTGACTATGCAAAACAAGGACAAGATGCTGGTTTTATTAAATTTGGATCTCGTGTTGATTTATATTTACCACTTGGAACAGAGGTTTTAGTAAAACTTAATGACAAAGCTGTGGGGAACAAAACCTTATTAGCTAAATTTAAAAATTAAAAAAGAGAAGCAATATAAAACTTAAATGGAGTACACAAATATTGATGAAGAATTTGAAAAGTTTTATGCCATAGCTTGTAATTCTATTAAACAGTCCGATCTGCCACAAGATACTCAGTTAATTCTGTACGCACTGTATAAAAAAGCTACAAATAGTACAGTAGAGTACATCATGCCTACAAATAACACTTACAACAACGTGATTAACGCTTTTAAACTAAACGCCTTACTGCAATTTAAAGATTTAACACCTTTGCAAGCAAAAAATATGTATATTGAACAAGTTAAAAAACTTATTTAGATATGAAAAAAATAGTAATAGCTGCAATTACATTATCAACACTTATGGTTGGTTGTAATGACGATAAAAAATTACAAGAAGTTCAAATCCCAGATGCTCCAATGCAAGAGGAAAAGGCAACAACTGACTTTGGAAATCCAGCCGATGTAAAAGCCGAAGGTAAATTCCAAATGCAAGGACTTAAATACGCTTATAACGACTTAGAGGCTGCTATCGATCCGCAAACTGTTGCAATCCATTACGGAAAACACCATTTAGGTTATGCAAACAATCTAAACAAAGCAATCGCAGGATCAGACCTTGAAAATAAATCTATAGAGGAAATTTTAACTAATTTAGACGTAAATAACGCAGCTTTAAGAAACAACGCTGGCGGATATTACAATCACAATTTATATTGGGATATTTTAGCTAAAACTCCAGGTCAAGCCTCAGAAGCTTTAACAAAAGCAATTAACGAAAACTTTGGTTCTGTTGATGCTTTAATTACACAATTAAAGGATGCTGGCGCTAAGCAATTTGGTTCAGGATGGTCGTGGTTAGTAGTAACTAAAGACGGAAAATTAGCCGTAACTGCAACCGCAAATCAAGACAATCCGTTAATGCCAAACGCTGCAATTAAAGGAACACCAATTTTAGGTATCGACGTTTGGGAACACGCATATTACCTAAACTACCAAAATAAAAGAGCTGATTATTTAGATAAAATTTTTACTGTTTTAGACTGGAAAGTGGTAAGCGAAAACTACGCAAAAGCGACAACAAAATAAACATAAATCGGGAAGTAAAAGCTTTCCGATTTTTTTATTTATTAAAAGCATAAAACCTATTACAAAAAATAAACCCTATTCCCGTTTTCACCTCAATCTTTTTTGATTTTAAACAAACCAAAAAAGGATACCGGCTCTACCGGGGCTAATTTAAAACATAGTACACAAAAAAAGGTAAGCATTTAGCTTACCTTTTCTAATCTATTTTATACTAAATACGAACCGAATCTGGAACCAAAACAGTATAATCACCACCATTACGTAAAACATCTCTTACAATACTAGAGCTAATGTACGAAGTGCTCGCGGCAGTTAATAAAAATACCGTTTCAATGTTCGATAACTTTCTATTGGTATGTGCAATTGCTTTTTCAAACTCAAAATCTGCAGGGTTGCGTAAACCTCTCAAAATAAAATCAGCATTGATGCGCTCACATAATTCAATAGTTAAGCCCTCATAAGTTATTACAGAAACTTTAGGTTCGTCCTTAAAAGCTTCTTTAATAAACTCCAAACGTTGCTCTAAAGTAAACATATACTTTTTATCAGCATTCACACCAATAGCGATTACAATCTCATCAAATAAAGGCAAAGCTCTATTAATAATATCAAAGTGACCTAGTGTAATAGGATCAAACGACCCTGGAAAAACAGCTTTTTTCATAGTCTTAAGCTTGTTCTATAGCATTTGTTAATAAATCTTTCATTGTAATACCAGCTGCTTTAGCTTGTTGTGGTAAAATACTTTCGTTAGTCATTCCCGGAATGGTGTTCATCTCCAACATAAAAGGTTCTCCATCAACAATAATAAATTCAGATCGCGAAAATCCTTTCATTTGTAACACTTTGTATGCTTTTTTCGCAGCCTCTTCAACTTTAACTTTAATTTCTTCCGAAATGCGAGCAGGTGTAATCTCTTGTGATTTTCCTAAATATTTCGCTTCGTAATCAAAAAAGTCGTTTTCAGAAACAATCTCAGTCATTGGTAAAACAATAACTTCTCCTTGGTAGTTAAGCACGCCAACCGATACTTCTGTCCCTTTTAAAAAGCTTTCAATAATAATTTCATTATCTTCTTTATATGCTGTTTTAATCGCAGGTAAAAGCTCGTTTAAGGTATGTACTTTCGATATACCAAAACTAGAACCCGAACGGTTTGGTTTTACAAAGCAAGGCAAACCAACCTGAGCAATAATTTTATCTGTAGCAATAACGTCTCCTAAATTTAAGTAGTATGATTTCGCTGTTTTAATTCCGTAAGGTTTTAAAACAGAAAGTAAATCACGTTTGTTAAAAGTTAAGGCGGCTTGGTAAAAATCGCACGAAGTTTGCTTTAATCCTAAAAGCTGAAAATAAGCTTGTAATAAGCCGTCTTCGCCGGGTGTTCCGTGAATTACATTGAAAATAACATCAAATTTCAATAGCTTTTGGTTGTATTGAACCGAAAAATCCGATCTATTTACCTCAAATTCTTCCTGATTTTCATCAACTAAAACCCATTTATCTTTTAAAATATGAATCTTATAAACCTCATATTTTTCTTTGTCAATGTTCTGATAAACAACGTTTCCAGAGGTTAAAGATATTTGGTATTCACTAGAATACCCGCCCATAATTACGGCTACTTTTTTCATTATTTTTCTATTAAATGAATTATTGGTATAATTTACAAATTTATCATAAATTGTAAACATCAAAAAATACTTTCTATTTTATATCTTTGTAAAAAAAAATTATATGAGTCTGGTAAAGTTTTTAACAAGTAAAACTTTTTTTATTAATCTAGGAATAGCACTTGCTATTGGCGTGGTGGTTGCTTTAAGTTTTTTAAAAGTATTAGAAATTATTACGCAACATAACGTTGTTGTAAAAGTACCTAAACTATTAGATGTTACTGCAGAAGCAGCTAGCGAACAACTAGAACAATTAAATTTGGAATTGGTTATTTTAGATACGATTCCGTTTAATGATAAAATAAAACCGTATGCTATTGTTGAGCAAGATCCAGCAGCTGATATGGATGTAAAGAACGGACGTAAAATTTACGTTCAAATAAACGCGGGCGATTATGATATGGTTCGTTTTCCTGATATTAAGGAAGGAACCTCATTACGTCAGGTCCAAAATATGTTGCGTTCAGCTAGTTTAGAAATAGGTGAAATTACATACAAGAAACACGATTATAAAGATGTTATTTTAGGTCTAATCTATAAAGGTAGACCAATAACTGCTGGTGAAAAAATTAAGCAACACTCTAAAGTTGATTTAATTTTAGGAGATGGTTTTACAAAACCAAATGCTGAGGAACAAACTATTGTAAACGAACAGAATCTGATTAATGCTCCAGAAATTGAAGAAGTTGAAGGCGCAGCAGACGGTGAATAATTAAGAATGAAGCAAGATTTAAACTTAGAATTAGAAGACGAATTATTTGAACATTATAGATTTGAGGCAGGGAAGGGGCAATCGCCTTTAAGAGTCGATAAATTTTTAATGAATTTGATAGAAAACGCAACGCGTAACCGCATACAAAAAGCTGCCGAAAACGGAAATATTTATATTAATGACGTGGCAGTAAAATCCAATGCAAAGGTTAAAGCAAACGATATTGTAAAAGTATTGATGGAGCAACCTCCATTTGAAAATATTATAATTCCAGAGGATATTCCGCTTGATATTGTGTATGAAGACGATCAACTTTTAGTTGTAAATAAACCTGCTGGTTTAGTTGTACATCCTGGTCACGGAAATTATACTGGAACTTTAGTGAACGCTTTAGCTTTCCATTTTGATAATTTACCTTTAAATTCGAGCGAAAGACCCGGTTTAGTGCACCGTATTGATAAAGATACTTCTGGATTATTGGTTTGTGCAAAAACCGAATTTGCGATGACTTATTTGGCCAAACAGTTTGAGGAAAAAACTTCGGAAAGAGAATATATTGCCATTGTTTGGGGTAATGTTGAGGAAGACGAAGGTACGGTTGAAAGTTACATAGGTCGTCATCAAAAGGACAGAATGCAAATGGCTGCATACGATAGTGAAGAGTATGGAAAGTGGGCAGTTACACACTATAAGGTTTTAGAACGTTTGGGCTATGTTACAATAGTTTCGTGTAAATTAGAAACGGGACGTACTCACCAAATTCGTGTACACATGAAATCTATAGGACATACGCTTTTTAATGACGAACGTTATGGAGGGGATTTAATTTTAAAAGGAACCACTTTTACAAAATACAAACAATTTATTGATAATTGCTTTAAAACACTTCCGCGTCAAGCTTTACATGCTAAAACATTAGGATTTGAACATCCTATTACAAAAGAGTTTTTAAGATTTAATACCGAGTTACCAGAAGATATGGTAAGCTTAATCGAGAAATGGCGTGTGTATGCTAAATCTCATACAGAATACGAAGACTAATATACTATATTAAAAAAGGCTATTTCTAATCGAAATAGCCTTTTTTGTATTATAAGTCTTGTGCGTTAGCGATAATTTCGGCAATATCTAATACCTGAACTTCACCTTCTTTATGGTTAAATTTAACCCCATCTGTTAACATTGTATTACAGAAAGGACATCCAGTAGCAATTACGTTTGGAGCAACGGCTAAAGCATCATCAGTACGCTCCATATTAATGTCTTTTTCGCCTTTTTCAGGCTCTTTAAACATTTGGGCTCCACCAGCACCACAACATAATCCATTTTTCTTAGAACGCTTCATTTCTACTAATTCAGCATCTAATTTTTCCATTAATTCACGAGGTGCTTCATAAACATTATTTGCACGTCCTAAATAGCAAGGATCGTGGAAAGTAATTTTCTTTCCTTTAAATGTTCCGCCTTCAATTTTTAAACGACCTTCGTCTAATAAAGATTTTAAAAATTCAGTATGGTGAACTACTTCGTAGTTTCCGCCTAATTCTGGCCACTCATTTTTAATTGTGTTAAAACAGTGCGGACAAGCGGTTACAATTTTTTTAACCTCGTAAGCATCTAAAACTTGAATATTCATCATAGCTTGCATCTGAAAAGCAAACTCGTTTCCTGCTCTTTTTGCGGGATCACCTGTACAACTTTCTTCTTGTCCTAAAATGGCGAAATCTACACCAGCTTGGTTTAATATTTTTACGAATGCTTTCGTGATTTTTTTTGCTCTATCATCAAAGCTTCCAGAACAACCCACCCAGAATAAAACTTCTGGCTGTTTGCCTTGGGCCATAAAATCGGCCATTGTTGGAACTACTAAGTTTGACATATTTGTGTTTGTTGTAATCGTTAATTAATTTGCTTCATCTACCCAATTGGCTCTATCCATTTGGTTGTATTGCCATGGTGCGCCATTGTTTTCAATATTGGTCATCATGTTATTTAGTTCCATTGGTGCAGCAGATTGCTCCATAACTAAATATCTACGCATATCCATAATAATTGATAATGGAGAGATACTTACCGGACATTCCTCTACACATGCATTACATGTAGTACATGCCCAAAGTTCTTCTTTAGTAATGTAATCATTTAATAACGATTTTCCATCATCTACAAATTTACCACCATTTGTATCCATGTTCTTGCTCACTTCTTCTAATCGATCGCGAGTGTCCATCATGATTTTACGTGGTGATAGTTTTTTACCTGTTAAGTTTGCAGGACAAGATGATGTACAACGTCCACATTCTGTACAAGTATAAGCGTTTAAAAGCTGTACCCAATTTAAATCCATAACATCTGATGCCCCAAATTTAGCTGGTGTAGCATCTGTTCCTTCAGCTGGCATTGCATAAGGATCAGCGTTAGGATCCATCATTAACTTTACTTCGTTAGTTACAGATTCTAAGTTTGTTAATTTTCCTTTTGCATTTAAATCTGCAAAGTAAGTGTTAGGGAATGCTAGTAAAATATGTAAGTGTTTAGAGTAGTATAAATAATTCATGAATACTAAAATACCTACAATATGTAACCACCAACAAGCACGTTCTATCATGTAAACCGATTCTGGCGACCAACCGTTAAAAATTGGAGCGATGAATTTAGATACAGGAAACGATCCAACTTGTGTAAAGTGTGAATAGCTTAAAGTTTGTAGATGTAAATCAGCGGCATTCATTGTTAAAAAGAATACCATTAAGATTGTTTCGAATAGGATAATTAAGTTGGCATCATTTTTAGCCCATCCTTTTAAATCGATGTGATTGAAACGTTTTAAATGGATGATATTACGGCGAATAAAGAAAATTACAACCGAAACAATTACTAAAAGGGCTAATATTTCAAACGATCCAATTAAAAAATCATAAAAACCACCCATGAATGAAAGTATACGATGTGTTCCAAATAATCCATCAATTATAATTTCGATCATTTCGATGTTAATGATTACGAAACCTACGTATACCAAAATGTGTAAAATACCTGCAATGGGACGACGTACCATTTTAGATTGTCCTAAGGCAATCATTGCCATATTTTTAAATCTCTCATTCTGCCTATCCTTTCGGTCAACATCTTGACCTAGTTTGATATTGCGAATGAGTTTTTTGACATTTTTGGCAAAAAAGCCAAATCCAATAGCCAAGACAATTGCAAAGAAAATATTGTCTAAATAACTCATAGATTAATTAAAAGTTTAGTTAGTATTTGTTTTGTTTGTATATTAAATTTGTTTGCGTTATTGTGCTGCGTTAATTTCTACAGCTTCTATTTCAGTTCCATCAGGAGCTGTGTAAGGTTTGTTTTTTTTACCAAAAACCGAAATGTTAATGTAACGAGTTGGGTTTAAACGAACGTCTTCTAGTAATAAGTTAAGTTCTTTAGAGGCTTTGTTTAAGTTGTTATACATTGCATCATCTTTTAATAACTTACCAACTGTACCGTTTCCTTTTTCAATATCGGTCATTAAACCATTAACTTTAGTTAAAGTTGATTCTAATTCTTTAACCAATTGGTCCAATTGAGCTTTTTCTAGATCCGATGAAATTTTTGCGAAATTTTGTACGGTAACATCTAAGTTCGAAATTGCGTTGTTTAGTTTTGGTTTGTTTTCTGTTAATAAGCCATCAACGTTTTTAGAAACCGATGAGAAATTAGTCATTGTTTTGTTTAACTCTGCAATGGCACCTTTCAATTCGGTTTGTGTTTTAGTATCTAAAACGTTGTTTACACTTTTTAATGTTTGATCTAATCCTGTTAAAACAGAATCAACTTTAACTTGTATTGGAGCTAAACTTTCAGAAAGTGAAGCTGTTAACCCTGGTTTTACAGCTGCTTTTAAGTAATCTCCATCTTTTGCGTATTCCGTTTCAGTAAAATCAGGAATTAAAGCAATTGCTTTACCACCAATAAAACCTGGCTCGTAAATGCTAGCTACAGTCGATTTTCCTATTTCTACATCATTTGTCATTAAAATTTCAACCAATAATTTTCCCGTATTGGCTTCTAAGTTAATGGCATCTACTTTACCTACTTGTAATCCATTTACAGTAACTACTGCTGATTTTGCTAAACCTTCTACATTATCGTATACAACGTAAAATTTACGGCTATTATCAAACAGGTTTCTACCTTTTAAAAAACTGTATCCCCATATAAAAAGTAATACTGTTCCTAATACAAGGATAGCTGCTTTAATTTCTCTAGATAATTTCAAAATATTTATTTTTTTAAATTCTTACAAAAGTATAAAAATATTACTTTTTATTTATTTCAGAGCTTCTGAAATGCTAACTTTTTTTCCGTTTTTAAAGGCTACTAAAAATGCAGAATCAAATCCGTTATCTTTTGCTTCTTTAAGTAGTTCTTTTGCAGTGCTGTACGAACTTGTTGATCCGTAAAAATAACGGTATAATGTGTTCGCTTGCTCTAATGAAATAGGACTTAAACCTTTAAAGTTTTGAGGTTTTAACTCTAGTTTTTTATTACTTGCCGAGATTTGAACTTTAAATTCAACGCCAGAAATTGCATTTTCTGTCCCGTTGTTTTTAATTGTTTTTTGTGTTGTTTGATTTTTTGTAGTGTCAATTTTGGTTGGTTTTGCAGCCTCGGTTATGTTGTTGCTTTCTCCAAAATATTCTTTTTTATAACTAATGATAGACTTAGCTATTTGTTGTGCTAACTTTTTTTGTCCATCGTTCGAGTTTATGAATTTTAATTCCTCTTTATTAGTTAAAAAACCTAACTCCACTAAAACACGAGGCATGTAAATATCGCGTAAAACTAAAAATCCGGCTTGTTTTACTCCACGGCTATTTCGATTTGCTCTTTCAAAGTTTTTTTCGATCAAGGCTGCCAACTCGATGCTGTGATTTAGGTTGTCTTCTTGCATAACCGACATACCAATTACAGATTCGGGTGATTTAGGATCGTATCCGTCGTATTTTATTTTATAATCCTTCTCTAAAGTAATTACCTCGTTTTCTCGGCGAGCAACTTCTAAATTGGATGCATTTTTTGTAACCCCCATAACAAAAGTTTCGGTTCCATGTGCTGTGGTTGGTTTAGGCGTTGAATTGCAGTGAATAGATACAAATAAATTAGCGTGAGCTTTGTTAGCAATTTTAGCACGGTCATTTAAATCTACTGATACATCAGCCTTTCGGGTATAAACAACTTGAATGTCTGATTCTTTATCTAAAATTTCGCCAACTAATAAAGTTGTTTTAAGAGTAATATTTTTTTCTTGCACCCCATTATAAATCGCTCCAGGGTCTCCGCCACCGTGCCCAGCATCTAAAACAACTTTGAATTTTTTATTTTGTGCTGAAACACAATTAGGTACACCAAACGTTAATAAGGCTAATAATATTAAATTAATTTTTTTCATAATATTTTAAATCCTAAAAAGGTTATAATTTCAATAAATACTTAAATTTGACAAAAAATATGTGTAGTTTTGAACCTTCAAATTTTGAGCCATATTTTTACAAAAATAGTATATAAAGACTTGCGTACAAACATATTTCATATCGTTTTATCATTTTCCTTGTTTTTAGGGATAAATTCACATGCTTTAGCACAAGAAGTGAAAAGTGAAGGCATTAAATTAAATGCTAAAAATCAAGCAGATACAATTAATGTGAAGCCGGTTGCTGCTGCTACTGAGCTAGAACAACCTAACGACACAATAAAAAAACCTAAAAAAACGGTTTTAGATGCAATTGTGAAAAAATCTGCTAAAGATTTTGAGAAAACAGATTTAAACAAAAAAGAAATAACCCTTTATAACGAAGGTCAATTAATTTATAATGATATCGATTTAAAAGCCGGTATTATTGTGTTTAATTATGGTAAAGATGAAGTTTATGCAGGTAGAATTAAAGATAAAGACGGAAATTATACCCAGCGTCCTGTTTTTAAACAAGGAAATAACGTAGTAGAACCTGATTCGATTCGATTTAATACAAAAACTAAAAAAGCTTTAGTTTGGAACTCGCGTACCACGCAGCAAGATTTTAAATTAAAGGCCGGAGTATCCAAACGTATTAACGATTCGGTGTATTACATGAAAAAGGCAATTATTACAACTGCCGAAGATATTGATGATCCAGAATACTATTTTAATGTACAAAAAGTAAAGTTAATTCCTGGACAAAAAGTAATTGCAGGTGTAACTAATTTAGTAATCGAGGATGTGCCAACACCTTTAGGTTTGCCTTTTGGTTACTTTCCTATAACAAGTAAGGCCGTTTCTGGTTTTATTATTCCTTCTTTTGGTGATACAAACAACCGTGGGTACTTTATACAAAACGGAGGATACTACTTTGCTTTAAGTGATAATTACGATCTAACTTTATTAGGAGATTATTACACAAACGGAAGTTGGGGATTACGTGCCGAATCCTCGTATGCAAAACGTTATAAATTTAATGGAAAATTCAATTTAAGATTAGAAAATCAGATTTTTAGTGAAAAAGGATTTCCTGATTACTCAAAAACACGAAATTATAATATCCAATGGAGTCACAATCAAGATGCTAAAGCAAATCCTTATTCTCGCTTTACAGCTTCTGTGAACATGGGAAGTAGTAGGTTCTTTCGTAATTCATTAAATCAAAACAATATAAGTGCGCAATTAAATAACACGTTAAGTTCTACCGTAAGTTATAACAAACGATTTCAATCTGTGCCCGAAGTAAACTTAACCGTTGCTGCAACTCATACCCAAAATACAAATACGCAACAAATAAATATGACTTTACCATCTGTACAAGTTGGGGTAGACCGTATTTATCCGTTTGCAAAAAGAGACGAATCAAAACGTGGATTAATTAAAAACATCAACTTACAATATAATTTTAAGGCTGAAAATAGAATCAATACTTACGATTCTCTGTTTTTTAAACCTAAAATGTTTGAAGATGCTAAATCCGGATTTTCGCATAACATTCCGTTAAGTACAAACTTTAAAGTGTTTAAATACTTTTCTGTAAGTGCATCGGCTGTTTATAACGAAGTTTGGCAACTAAAAACTATTGATAAATTTTACGATAGCGATCTAAACAAAGTTGTAACAAAAGATGTAAATGGTTTCGAATCTTTCAGAACTTACAACTTCAATACATCAATTGGAACAACAGTATATGGTACATTTAATTTTGGAGAAGATAAAAAAATCCAAGCCATTCGTCATACCATTCGTCCATCAATCTCATACATGTATACACCAAGTTTTGAGCAATATTACGATACGTATGCGCTAAATGCATCAGGTACAAATTATGGAGACTATACCAAATTTGAAGGCGGATTATTTGGAACGCCATCTTTAAACAACGCTAGTAATGTTGGAATTAACATAGGGAACTCGTTCGAGGCAAAAGTTCGTGATAAAGACGAAACCAAAACCGAGCCTAAAAAAGTAATGTTACTTAATACTTTAAGCTTACAAACAACTTACAACATCGCAGCCGATTCTTTAAAATTAGCTCCTTTACGACTTGTTGGTGGAACCGCTTTATTTGATAACAAATTAAATGTTAACTTTGGTACAACATTAGACCCATATAGCATTGATAGTTCGGGTAAACGTATCGAGAAATGGAATATTGATAATGGAGGAAGTTTATTCCGAATGACATCAGCGAACTTAATGTTAAGTTATTCAATTTCGAGTAAAGATTTTCAAAATAAAAAGGATCCAAGTCAAGAAAATATAGACAACCAAACTGCTGCTAACGGAGGTCGTACAGACGATTTATTTGGTAGAGCTATTGATATGGCAGACCAACGTAAAAGTATGTTTAATGAAAATGATAATGCCGAAAACGACAGCGAATTATATAAATTAGATATCCCTTGGGACTTACAATTTGCCTACTCGGTTACATACGGAAACAACAATCGCGAAAACAGAATCGTAAGTAACTCTTTAATGGTAAACGGAAATGTAGATATCACACCACGTTGGAAAGTAGGAGCCTCATCAGGGTATGATTTTGCAAATAAAGGTGTTACCTTTACACAATTACGTTTTGAAAGAGATTTATTATCTTGGAGAATGAGTTTTAACTGGGTACCAATTGGATACAATACAAGTTGGGGATTCTTTATCGGAATCAGATCTTCTGCACTTAGTGACATTAAGTGGGAAAAACGTAGCCTACCAGAACAAAGATTAAGATAACAAACCAGCATTATGAAAAAAATAATTTATACAGACAAAGCACCATCACCAATAGGGCCATATAGCCAAGGTGTGGTACACGGAAACATTTTATACACATCAGGTCAAATTGGTTTTGATGTAAACAAAAACGAACTTGTTTTAGACACCATCGAGAACGAAACTGCAACCGTTTTAAATAACGTAAAAGCAATTGTCGAACAAGCTGGTTTCTCTTTAAACGATGTTGTAAAAGCAACAATATTTATATCTGATATGGATAATTTCTCGCGCATTAACGCTGTATATGCTCAATATTTTGACGAAGCAACAGCTCCTGCTAGAGAATGTGTACAAGTTGCAAAACTACCACGAAATGTGAACATCGAAATTTCGGTAGTAGCTATTAAAAACTAGTAAATAACTTTTATAGAAATAGGATAAAATGATTATTAAACCAAGAACAAGAGGATTTATTTGTCTTACCTCTCATCCTGAAGGGGCAGCACAAAATATAAAAAACCAAATAGAATACGTAAAATCTAAAGGTAAAATTGAGAACGGACCTAAAAAGGTTCTAGTAATCGGAGCTTCAACCGGCTTCGGTATTGC
>CANRKI010000007.1 GCA_947631175.1 uncultured Flavobacterium sp. | reverse complement strand
GAGGGATTCGAACCCCCGGACCTGTTACAGTCAACAGTTTTCAAGACTGCCGCATTCGACCACTCTGCCATTTCTCCAGTATTTTTTTGCATTTTTAGAAGTGTGATTGCTTCCGTATTGCGAGTGCAAATATAGAACGTTTTTCTGATTCTGCAAGGCTTTAGCGCATTTTTTTTATAAAAAAAAACTTACTTTTTCATAACTTATTGATAGACAATTAAAAGTGAATAAAAAAACTTTTATGCGCTATTATACGTACTTTATTGCTTAAAAAGCTGCGTTTATATATTGGCTAAAATAATATGAAAAATATGTTATAGTTTTGGTCCAGGTTAAATAAGTCATTACAAAAGGGGTTTGATTTGAGTATTTAAACAAAAAAGGGTTACTTATGTAAATTAGGTAACCCTTAAAAATAAAACTACGTAGGGAGGGTATGTTTTATTTTAATAAAGGTTTAGTAAAACAAAGAGGCTTTGTGGCCTCTTTATTTTATTTATATAATTCCTGATTTTTTAAATATTCAACAGCGTAACGTCCTTCGTTAAAAAGTAAGTCTAAAATACTTAAGTTGTTTAAAAACCCGTGTTTATCGTCAAAAACTTGTGTGTAAGCTTCAAATTTATTTTCGTCTTTTTTTCCGTTTACTAAATATCTTAGATCCGTTATTTCTGGTCCAACTTCTTTAAAGTATTCTGTTGTTTTTGTAAAATCAATTGTAACACCTAAACATTTGTTGATGATTTCAAAAATTTCAAAATTTAAATCCATCAAAAATTCTTTTTTATTTTCAAAAATAGGTCTAAAATCATCTTCAAAATATTCGAAAAATGGAGAAGTTCTGTAAGCTGCTTCTAATGATTTAAAATGATTTTTTTGCCAACCAAAATCATTTTCTATGCGTAGGTCTTTATATTTTTGGCGTTTTAAATTTGTGTGTTTTATGGGTATGTTTAGCATTTGTATTCCGTTTGGAGAATATATGTACATACGGTTTCTGTTGGTTTGTTTTTGAAAGTTATCATCAACTTCAATGCTTACTTCTTTAGCTTGAATTAAAGCCACATAATGTGAAATAGAAGGAAAGTATGTTGGGTGGATTAGAATATTACTCATCGTTGTTTTATTAGTGCCGCAAAATTACATTTATTTTTTAAATAAAAAACGACTGCTTTTATTTAGCAGTCGTTTGTATGTTATTCGTAACGTTTTCT
Organism: uncultured Flavobacterium sp.; assembly: GCA_947631175.1. GTDB lineage: Bacteria > Bacteroidota > Bacteroidia > Flavobacteriales > Flavobacteriaceae > Flavobacterium. Next base: position 41,772 of record CANRKI010000007.1, on the reverse strand, counting down.
TTCGTCTCTTTTTTTCTTTCTTCCTCTATAAAAATCATAGCCTAAATAAGCTACTAATAGCACGATAAAGTATGAAAAATATGAAGTTGGTTTGCCCTCGCCACTAACTGTTGTAAAAAAACGTTCCCAACGCATTTTATCAAATAGTTTTAAGTTTGGATTCGAGTCAATACTCATCCAGATAAAGATTGGTTTTCCTACAATATGAGTTTCTGGAACAAAACCCCAATATCTACTATCTTCTGAGTTGTGACGGTTATCTCCCATCATGTAATAGTAATCGTATTTAAAAGTGTATGTATTGGTTGGTTTACCATTTACTCTAATTTCACTTCCAAATTCGGTTAAAGTATTGCCCTCGTAGTCTGTAATAATTTGTTTGTAGAAAGGTAATGTTTCTTTATTTAATTCTACTGATTTTCCAGCTTCAGGAATGTAGATTGGACCAATTTGGTCTGCATTCCAAACGTTTGTATATGGAAAAATACTTGGATCAGGATTTCTATTAATATAACGTTTTACACTTTTAACGGCTGGAATTTGTTTTATTTTTTCAACAGTTTCGTCGGTTAAAGCGGCAAAATACATACTGTCTTTTGTGATGTAACCTGCTGGATCGGTAATTTTTAATTCGTTAATTAAATAATTTCCATCTAATTGCGAACCGTCTGTTTTTAGAGTATATGAATACTGTAATTTGGTACGATCCGGAAATTTTAATTCTTGATCATTGATGAAAATAATTCCATCTTTAATTTTAAATTGATCCCCTGGTACACCAACTGTTCTTTTAACGTAGTTAGATTTTTTATCAATTGGTTTACGAATACCTACAGATTTTTTATCACCAAAAAAACGAACGGTATCAACTGGCCAGTTAAAAACGGCAATATCGTTACGTTCTAACTTCGAAATTCCTGGTAATCTAAAATATGGTAACTGTGGCCATTTAGAATACGATTTTGTATTAATCACTGGAATAGTATCGTGTACCATTGGTACAGCAACAGTAGTCATTGGATTTCTGGCTCCGTAATGAAATTTAGAAACAAATAGAAAGTCGCCAACAAGTAATGTTTTTTCTAGTGATGATGTTGGAATTGTAAAGGGTTGAATAAAATAAGTGTGTACAAAAGTTGCAACAACAACAGCAAAAAGTAATGAGCTTACAAAATTGTCTTTTACTTTTTGATTTTTGTTTGCAGTGTAGCGTAAATCCTTATCTAAATAATTTAAATAAAATGTATAAAATCCTAATGTAGCAACTGCAATAATGGCTTGTGTATTTTCTTTTTTACCAAAAGCTTTGGCAATTTCAACCCAAATTACACCAAACATGATGATGTTGATTATTGGGATAAAAAGGAGTGCGGTCCACCAAGTTGGTCTGTCAATTATTTTCATTAAAACAATTGCATTGTAAATAGGTATGGCAGCTTCCCAGCTTTTTCTTCCAGCTTTTTCGTATAATTTCCAAGTTGCTAAGTAATGAATTACTTGTATAACTAGGAAAAAGATAAACCATTGTAAAATTGTCATAAATTTATATTTAGTTTAAGGTTGGGTTATTTTAAGTTTAAAACATCTTTCATTGTAAAAATTCCTTTTTTACCTAAAAGCCATTCTGCTGCAACAACAGATCCAAGAGCAAAACCTTCGCGCGAGTGTGCCTCGTGCTCAATTTTAATAGTATCTACTTCGGATTGGTAGGTAATAATATGTGTACCAGGAACAGTTCCAATACGTTTTGCTTCAATTTGAATTTGATCTTCCGTTGGTGTATCCATTGTCCATTTGTTATAATTGGAGTTTGATATAATTCCTTCGGCTAATGAAATTGCTGTTCCTGATGGTGCGTCTAATTTTTGTGTATGATGTATTTCTTCAATAGCAACATTGTATTCTTTTAGGTTAGCCATCATTTTTGCTAAATTTTCGTTTAGTTGAAAAAAGATGTTTACACCTAAGCTAAAGTTAGAACCATAAATAAATGCTCCGTTTTTTTGTTGTACAAAGTCAACTATTTCATTGTATTGATCTAACCAACCTGTAGTTCCAGAAATTACTGGAATGTTTGCATTGATACAAGCTGATATGTTTTGAACTGCAGATTCTGGTATCGAAAAATCAATGGCTACATCTGCATTTTCTAGGCCATCAAAATTATCTTGGCGTGATTTTTTTAGTACGATTTCATGTCCTCTTTTCAAAGCAATTTGTTCAATTACTTTTCCCATCTTTCCGTATCCTAAAAGTGCTATTTTCATTCTTTTTTAATTGAATTTATAATTTAAACTTAAACCAAAATTGTGTGTTTTGTCAATTTCGTTATGCTTAAATTATCATCTACATTAAATTGCATTAAGTGCGCATCAACATTAGCGTCTACAATGTTAATAATGTATATTAAACCAGTGATAACAATAGATAAGTCGCGATTGCGTTGGTGATATCTTTGTGCATCAATTATTCGTCTGTCTGAGATTACCCCATAATAAGGATCGTTAGGATTGGCCGTGCCATTAAGTCTACGTTTGTATTCGTCCCTAAAATCTTTGTATTTATTATTGTTGGTTACTGCAAAATAGACTGAAGTTGCCATACCAGCATAAACAATAGGAATTTTCCAGTATTTTTTGTTGTACGCCTGACCTAATCCGGGTAAAACGGCAGAGTAAAATGCTGCTTTTGCTGGTGCTAGTGGGTTATAGGCTTGGTTACTTGGTATGGTATCTTTAATAATTAAAATTGGCTGCTCATTGTTTTGAGCAACCACATTTTGATATCCTCCTAATGTTAGGAGAAGTAAAAATATTTTAAAAAAACTATTCACTTACGTTGATTATTTTCATTAATCGTTTAAAATCTTCTTCAGAATAAAAAGGAATTGAAATTTTTCCCTTTCCATTGTTGGCTAATTTAATATCAACATTTGTACTAAAATAAGTATTTATGTTATTTTTAATACTTTCTTTAATTTCAAATTTAGGAGCTTTATCACTTGTCGTTTCTTTTTTGTTACTTAAAGTCTTTTCGTGATAGGCTTTTACCAGGTTTTCTGTTTCGCGAACAGATAAATTATTTTTTACGATTTGATAGTACAGCTCAGATTGTGCATCAGCATCATCTACGCTAATTAAAGCTCGACCATGTCCCATGGTGATAAGTTGATCACGGATTCCTGTTTGTACTAATGGGTCTAATTTTAACAGTCGGATAAAGTTTGCAACCGTAGAGCGTTGTTTTCCTACACGTACACTAACTTCGTCTTGTGTTAAATTAAGTTCTTGCATAAGTTGTTGGTAAGATAAAGCCACCTCAATTGGATCTAGGTCCTGACGTTGTATATTCTCGACCAAAGCCATAGTTAATGATTCATCGTCATTAGCTAATCGAATGTATGCAGGTATTGTTGTTAGTCCTATTTTTTTTGAAGCTCTTAATCGGCGTTCTCCAGAAATTAATTGGTATTTGTTGAAACTAATTTTCCTTACTGTAATAGGTTGAATTAAACCGAGTTCTTTAATCGAATTGGCTAATTCTTCTAACGCTTCCTCATTAAAGTTAGATCGAGGTTGAAATGGATTTATTTCAATAGCATTGATATCAATTTCCATAATTTTACCAACAACTTGATCTGCTCCTTTTTCATCAGCAGATTTAATATCGCTAGTGTCTTTAAGTAGGGCAGATAAACCGCGACCTAAAGCTTGTTTTTTTATGGCTTTATTCATGTTCTAACTTCGTTACGTATTTTTTTTAATAATTTCTTCGGCTAAGTTTAAATAATTAGCAGCTCCTTTACTAGTAGCGTCGTAATTTATAATACTTTCACCAAAACTTGGCGCTTCACTCAGCTTGATATTGCGTTGAATGATGGTCTCAAAAACCATTTCGTTAAAATGCTTTTGAACCTCTTCAACCACTTGATTAGATAATCGCAAACGCGAATCGTACATAGTAAGTAATAAACCTTCAATATCTAAATTTGGGTTATGTATTTTTTGTACGCTTTTTATCGTGTTTAATAATTTCCCTAATCCTTCTAACGCAAAATATTCACATTGTATAGGTATCACAACACTGTCTGCAGCTGTTAAAGCATTTAAAGTTAGTAATCCTAAAGATGGTGCACAATCAATAATTATATAATCGTATTGATTTTTTATACTTTGTAATGCTTGTTTAAGCATATACTCGCGTTTGTCTTTATCTACCAATTCAATTTCAATGGCAACTAAATCAATATGTGCAGGAATTATATGTACGTTTGGTGCAGAGCATTCTATAATCGCTTCTGCTGGGGTGTATGAATGTTCTAATATTTGATAGGTTCCTATCTCAACACTATCAACATCAATACCCAAACCCGAACTAGCATTAGCTTGTGGATCAGCATCAATTAATAATACCTTTTTTTCTAATACTCCTAAAGATGCTGCTAAGTTTACTGAGGTTGTTGTTTTACCAACTCCTCCTTTTTGATTGGCTATTGCAATTATTTTACCCATTTGGCTAAACAATATTTATTGTTGTAAAAATACAATTTATTATCTTATCTAAAAATTCAAATATAAGATATATGTAAATTTGTTACCGCTTTATTTTTATAGCATTGCAATTTATTTTTGTTTTTTTTAATATAACCTTATAATGTTTACGTATTAAAAGCACTTTGTGTTAAACTTTTTTATAATAAAAGGTTTGCAACTTTTTAGATTTTAAATCTGTATTTTTGTCAACCAAATTTAATTTTCCATATCATGCTAAAAAAGTTTTTCTTTTTTATATGCTGTTTTTTTACTTTTAATTCTCTTTTGTTTGCACAGGTAGACTCTTTATACTCAACAGTTACAGACAGTGTAAACTATAATTACAAAAAAAATGAATTTGCTCAAATCGATTCTATAGCGATCGCTTCGATAAAAGTAGATACTATTTTACCAGAAAAAACAAATGCTATTATTCGCGCAGGCGATGCATTTGTTTACACTTTTGCATCACCTATTAGATGGAAGAAAAAGGATTGGTTAACCGCTGGTGCTACCGTTGGTGGTGCGGCATTGATATCGTTGCTAGACGAGCCTGCTCGTGATTTTTTTTACAGGGATCAAGGCGATGTTGCAAATGCACTCGAAAAAGTAGGTTTTCATAACGGAAAGCCTTATGCTGCAATGATTGCAACTGGAGGTTTTTATTTAACAGGTTTAGTAATTAATGATGAATGGACTAAAGAAACAGCTGTGATTTTAGGATCCGCTTATTTAACTTCGGGTGCCATTCAAACTTTAATGAAAAAAGTAGTTGGCCGAGCTCGACCAAGTACAGGATTAGGTCCGTACGAGTTTAAGCCCTTTGATAAAGAACCAAGTTTTAGTTCATTCCCTTCGGGCCACGTGCAAATTGCATTGGTTACTTCAATGGTTTTAGCCGAACGAGTTGAGCCTATTTGGTTAAAATCTATTTTTTATGCTGGTGCAGCTGTAACCCTTACTAGCCGAATGTACGTTGGAGCACATTGGTTAAGTGATGTTACTTTTGGTTCGGTTATTTCCTATTTCTGTACTAAAACTGTAATGAAACGCTTGGAAAAAACTAAATATGATAATCCAATAAAACGAAAAGAAGATAGACATAAAATATCGTGGCAATTGACTCCTAATTTTAATGGTTTAGGCGTTGTCGGAACTTTCTAGAAAAAACTCATCTGAAAAATAAATCAGATGAGTTTTTTTTTTGAATCTGATTCAAATTGACGTAATGTCGATAAAACAACATAAAAATACGACAAAATTCAAACTTCATTTTTTATGTTAATAACCCATTATCGATGCTAACTTAGCAGCTGTTTTTACTAGGAAAAACATGTTGATAACTTTTTATCTTTAAAATCTAGTTTTATAAATAAAATATTTTTTTTGTAAACTTTTATTGTTTTTGTTTTTTTTAAGTAATTGGTTTTTAGTTATTTGATTATATTTTTTTGTAAACTTTGTGAATAATTTTGTTATTTCGTTTTTCGTTTTTATTTTAGTGTTATCGTAAAGTTTAAGTTTTTGTGTTTCTTTAAAGAAGATAAAAACCAGACTAACGGGGATAAAATTAATATGTATTTTAAAACAAAAAGGAAATGGAATTAACAGGTGTTCAAACAAAAAGGGAGGTTTATACACAAGAACAAGTTTTAGAAGCTACATTGGCCTATTTTAAGGGAGATGATTTAGCCGCACGTGTGTGGATAAATAAATACGCCTTAAAAGATTCTGATGGAAAGTTATACGAAAAATCTCCAGAAGATATGCATAAGCGTATTGCTTCTGAAATTGCAAGAATTGAATCTAAATATCCGAATCCGTTTACAGAAAATCAAATCTATGATTTAATAAAGGATTTTAAATATATCATTCCACAAGGATCGCCTATGACCGGGATTGGGAACCCCTTTCAAATCGCATCTTTATCAAACTGTTTTGTAATTGGTAATAAAGGTGAGAGCGATTCGTACGGAGGAATCATGAAAATTGATCAAGAACAAGTACAATTAATGAAACGTCGAGGAGGTGTTGGTCACGATTTATCTCACATCCGACCAAAAGGTTCTGCGGTTAAAAATTCAGCACTAACATCTACAGGTTTAGTACCTTTTATGGAGCGTTATTCGAACTCGACCCGCGAGGTTGCTCAAGATGGTCGCCGTGGGGCTTTAATGCTTTCAGTGTCAATTAATCATCCAGATGCGGAGGATTTTATTGATGCAAAACTAGAGCAAGGTAAAATTACAGGAGCAAACGTTTCGGTTCGAATCTCGGACGATTTTATGCAAGCAGTAAAATCAGCAAGCCAATACACTCAAAAATATCCAATTTTTTCTAACGAACCGTTATTTACAAAAACCGTTGATGCGGACAGAATTTGGAAAAAAATTGTACACAATGCTTGGAAATCTGCCGAGCCAGGAATTTTATTTTGGGATACAATTATAAAAGAATCTTTACCAGATTGTTATGCCGATTTAGGTTATAAAACATTGTCAACAAATCCATGTGGTGAAATTCCGTTGTGTGCCTACGATTCATGCCGACTTTTAGCCATAAATTTATTTTCTTACGTTGTAAATCCATTTACAAAAGATGCATTTTTTGATATGGAACTGTTTAAAAAACATGTTGCCATTGCACAGCGTATGATGGATGATATCATTGATTTAGAGTTAGAAAAAGTAGATCAAATTTTACGTAAAATTGATGCCGATCCGGAAGAAGAAGAAGTTAAAAGAATTGAAAGAAACTTATGGTTTGAAATTCGTAAAAAAGCACAAGAAGGTCGTAGAACTGGTGTAGGAATTACTGCCGAAGGAGACATGCTTGCCGCTTTAAATATAAGATACGGAAGCGAAGAAGGAAATGCTTTTTCTGAAGATGTACATAAAAATCTTGCGTTAGCAGCTTATCGTTCGTCTGTTGAAATGGCGAAAGAGCGTGGTTCGTTTTCTATTTTTGATTCTGAAAGAGAAAAAAACAATCCATTTTTATTACGTATTAAAGAGGCTGATCCAGCCTTATACAATGATATTTTAGAGCACGGACGCCGTAATATTGCGCTATTAACAATTGCACCAACAGGAAGTACATCGTTAATGTCGCAAACCACATCAGGAATAGAACCTGTTTTTTTACCAGTTTATAAAAGAAGAAGAAAGGTTAATCCAAATGATAAAAATGCGCGAGTTGATTACGTAGATGATGTAGGAGATTCTTTTGAAGAATACATTGTTTTCCACCATAAATTTAAAGATTGGATGGAAGTGAATGGAATTGACAGTTCAAAAAACTTTAACGATGAAGAAATAGATGCATTAATCGAAAAATCGCCATATAACAAAGCAACATCTAACGATATTGATTGGTTAAGTAAAGTGAAAATGCAAGGTGCTATTCAAAAATGGGTAGACCATTCAATTTCGGTTACTATAAACATCCCAAATGACGCTACTGAAGATTTAGTGAATCAATTATACTTGACAGCTTGGGAAGTAGGTTGTAAAGGAGTTACGGTTTACCGCGATGGTTCTCGATCGGGAGTGTTAGTTTCGAAAGATGAAAATAAAAAAGAGGAAAACGAAGCGCCAAACACGCATCAAAGTTTCCCAACAAAACGACCAATTAGTTTGCATGCAGATGTGGTTCGTTTTCAAAATAATAAAGAAAAGTGGATTGCTTTTATTGGTAAAATAGAGGATAGACCTTACGAAATTTTTACTGGATTAGCAGATGATGAAGATGGTATATTATTACCACGTTGGGTTAACGACGGATTCATTATTAAAAACAGAGATGAAAACGGAAATTCACGCTATGATTTTCAATACGTAAATCAGCGTGGCTATAAAACCACAATCGAAGGTTTATCTTATCGTTTTGACCCTGAATTTTGGAATTATGCAAAGTTAATTTCTGGAACACTACGTCATGGTATGGCTTTAGATAATGTAATCGAATTAATTAATAGTTTGCAATTGGATAAAGAGTCGATTAACTCATGGAAAAACGGAGTTGCCAGAGCCTTAAAACGTTATATTCCTGACGGAACTGATGTGGTAGGTCAAAAATGTGGAAATTGTGGATCAACTCAATTAATGTATCAAGAAGGATGTCTAACTTGTAAAAGTTGTGGATCTTCTAAATGCGGTTAAAAACGAATTTTATTTCCCTCCCTCATAGAAAAAAAGGGGATGTCTGATAGTTAGACATCCTCTTTTTGTATTTTTGAATTTACGAAGTAAATTTCTTCTATAAAAAAATATAAAAATGACAATTGAAGATAAAAAACAGATATTAGATTTATTACTTAAACAAGTCGAAATTAAAATTCAAAATTTTCAAATTCAAATAGAAGGTCTAACTATCGATGCTCAAAATGATGCCAAAGGATCGGCTGGCGATAAACACGAAGTAGGTTTAGCTATGATGCACTTAGAGCAAGAAAAATTAACCAATAAGCTCACGCAAACTTTACAACAAAAATTAGCGTTAAAATCGCTTTCTATTAATATATCACATCAAATTGTAGGTTTAGGGAGTTTGATTGAGGTTAAAAATGGATTTTTCTTTGTTAGTGAGGCGTTACCACATTTTAATCATAAAAATAATATCGTTTATCCAATATCTACTCAAGCGCCTATTTATCAGTACCTGAAAGGGAAAAAAAGCGGTGATGAGATAGTATTTAATGGGAATAAGATGAAAATTTTAAATGTAATTTAAATCCTATAAAATATTATCCAAAATAAAACGTTATAAAGATATTAAGTACCATGATAGTGTGGAATTGTAATGAGAATAATTATTTGTTTGTTTGTTTAAAAGTCAGAATTTTTTTCTGACTTTTTTTATTTTTTAGTGGCAAGTAATAACATAGTTTATAGTGTTTTTTTGGTTAAAATTTCGTATATTTGCTTGTTGTGTAAGTTCTATAAAAAAATACGAGAATTTTTAAAATCACGGTTTTTATAGCACTACACGCTTAAAAAAGTTAATAATTTTATTACGTAAAATAATACAAGTGTGTTAGTAGCGTATAATTCGATAAAATAACATGAGCGAAGAAGTTAAAAAAAACAATTATTCGGCAGACAGTATTCAAGCGCTAGAAGGTTTAGAGCACGTGCGTATGCGTCCGTCAATGTACATTGGTGATGTTGGCCCACGCGGTTTACACCATTTAGTATACGAAGTGGTTGACAACTCTATTGATGAAGCTCTTGCTGGTCATTGTGATCATATTACTGTAAGTATTAACGAAAACAACTCTATAACTGTTGAGGATAATGGACGTGGTATTCCGGTTGATATTCACAAAAAAGAAGGTGTTTCCGCTCTTCAAGTTGTAATGACTAAAATTGGAGCAGGAGGTAAATTTGATAAGGATTCTTATAAAGTTTCTGGTGGTTTACACGGTGTTGGTGTATCTTGTGTTAACGCACTTTCTGATCATTTACACGCAACTGTTTATAAAGACGGTAAAGTATATGAGCAAGAATACGAGCGCGGTAAAACACTTTACCCAGTTCGTCAAATAGGTGAAACAACCAAACGTGGTACAACAGTTACTTTTTTACCAGACCGTTCTATATTCACACAAACTATCGAGTATAATTACGATACGTTAGCAGCTCGTATGCGAGAACTATCATTCTTAAATAAAGGAATCACAATTATACTTACAGATTGTAGAGTTACAAATGAAAATGGCGAATTTAAATCAGAAATTTTTCATTCTGAAAATGGTTTAACTGAGTTTGTTAAATATTTAGATCAAACGCGTGTTCCAATTATTGGAAATGTGATTGCAATGGAATCTGATAAAGGTGAAGTTCCGGTTGAGGTTGCTTTAATCTACAACGATTCGTATACCGAAAACATCCACTCATATGTAAACAACATTAATACACACGAGGGAGGTACGCATTTACAAGGTTTCCGTATGGGATTAACCCGTACGTTAAAAAAATACGCTGATTCATCTGGATTACTAGATAAATTAAAATTTGAAATCTCTGGTGATGATTTCCGCGAAGGATTAACAGCTATCGTGTCTGTTAAAGTTGCAGAACCTCAGTTTGAAGGGCAAACAAAAACTAAATTAGGAAACCGTGAAGTTGTTTCACCAGTTTCTCAAGCTGTAGCAGATATGCTTGAAGCTTATTTAGAAGAAAACCCAAACGATGCAAAAATTATTGTTCAAAAGGTAATTTTAGCAGCACAAGCTCGTCACGCAGCTAAAAAAGCTCGTGAAATGGTGCAACGTAAAACAGTTATGACTGGAGGAGGACTTCCTGGAAAATTGTCAGACTGCTCGGAACAAAACCCTGAAAAATGTGAGATTTTCTTTGTCGAGGGAGACTCCGCGGGTGGAACTGCAAAACAAGGACGTGATCGTAACTTTCAAGCCATTATGCCTTTAAGAGGTAAAATCTTAAACGTAGAAAAAGCCATGCACCATAAAGTGTTTGAGAGTGAAGAAATTCGAAATATTTTTACGGCTTTAGGAGTAACTATTGGTACAGAAGAAGATTCAAAAGCTTTAAACTTATCTAAATTACGTTATCATAAAGTGGTAATTATGACCGATGCCGACGTGGACGGTTCTCACATTGCTACTTTAATTCTTACTTTCTTCTTTAGATATATGCGTGAACTAATCGAAAAAGGATACGTATACATTGCAACCCCGCCTTTATACTTGGTAAAAAAAGGAAATAAAAAAGAGTATGCTTGGAATGAAGAAGAACGTTTAGCTTTAACTGAAAAAATGCCAGGTGCTGGAGTACAACGTTACAAAGGTCTTGGAGAGATGAACGCTGAACAACTTTGGGAAACAACTTTAAACCCAGAACACAGAACTCTAAGAAAAGTTACTATTGATAATATTACAGAAGCAGATAGAGTATTCTCGATGTTAATGGGGGATGAAGTTCCACCTCGTAGAGAATTTATCGAGCAAAATGCAGCTTATGCTAAAATTGATGCTTAAAATAAAAAAAACCATTGTGAAATTCACAATGGTTTTTTTTTACCAATTATATTTTAATCCTAAACTTATCCATCTACTTGGCATTGGTACAGCCGCAATTTCTTTATATTTTACATCAAGTACATTTGTAGCATCAACATAAATAGTTGCTTTGTTTAAGGTATATCCTAAGCGCAAATCGGTTATCCCGTAACCCGAATTTAGTTCTCTCTTTTGATAACGATGTGATGTTTGTACATAAAAAGCTTTTGATGTAAAACCTGCCAAAGCAATGACTTGGTGTTTTAAATTCTCGACCACATATTTTGAGGTACTATTTGAATCACGCTCTAAATTTTCGGGTTGTAAATAATAATAACTTATCCCTAAATTTATTGATTTGTTGGTTGCTATTTTAAATGTGTTTTTAATCTGAGCATGCCATCCTTGCATTTGAACTTCCCCTAAATTAAAAGGTTGATATGGTACGGTCGAATCTTGGCGAACCCAATCAATAAAATTGGTAATGTTTCTATGAAAATATCCCACTTGCCCCAACCAACTCTTTTTATTATATTTTAAAATGGCTTCATATTGCAAAGCATTTTCGCTTTTTAAGTCAGGATTTCCAATATTTCCAGGTCTTTGATTCAAATGTAAATCCGTAAACGATGGAATACGTTGACTCGATCCCACATTGACTCCAAAGTTTAAATTGGAATGTATTTGATAGCCTAGGTCAACTCCTGGAAAAACTTGCCAGCCGTAAACCGAATTATAATTTGCGTAAGCGCCCGCATTTACAAATAATTTTTGTGCAATTGTAAATCTGTATTCAGCATAAGCACCATGATTATTTCGCTTATGTTCTCCTAAGTTACTACTTTCAATCTGTTCCCATCTACTTTCCCAACCTAATCCAAAATTTCCAAATTTTGTAGTATAAATCCCATGTAATTCGGTACTGAATGCGTTACTAAAATGTTCTGATCGCGCTCTCGATAAATCATTTCTAAAATATCTATAATCGTCTTCATTGTATCGATTACTAATTCTAGGTTTTAAAGTAAAGTTTTCGGTTATTTTATGAGACGAACCAATACTAGCTAATGCTGTATTTACAATTTCGAACGACTCTTTATCGCCAGGCGCAGCATAAAAACCATTAGCACCAAACGCGTTATGAATGTATCCAGCCATAACTTGTAAATTGTTCTTCGAATTTAGATCAATTTGATTTTGATAAAAACCTTTATATGTATCCGAGCCCGAATTGTAACGCTGTCCGTTGTATTGATCTTTGCTAAATGCGATTAAATGGTTGTGACTATCTTTAAAAACTGTGCCATATATTTGCGCTCCGCCACCCCAATACATTCCATTTCCATCATTTTGCTCTTTGTTTTTAAACGACGATCCTGCATATAAATTAGCATTTAAGCTGTTATTTTTTACTTTTTTAGTAACTATGTTTACAGCGCCGGTTAACGCATTTATTCCATAAATTCTAGCCGAAGCTCCTTTTAAAACTTCAATACGTTCAATAGCATCTAGCGGGACAGGAATGTTTAATGAGTGATGAGCGGTTTGTGCGTCCGAAATTTTTATTCCGTTTAGTAAAATTAAAGTTTGTTCAAAACTTCCGCCATCGATGCTAATATCTGCTTGCGTACCAAATGGACCTCTTTGTCTAATATCAACTCCAGCAATTAAATTTAAAACTTCGTTGATGCTTTTAGCTGGTAATTTTTCGATTGTAGCAGCAGTAATAATTTGTATGTTTCGTGCTGTTTTATCAAACGGAATTTGCAATCTATTTTCTGTAATGATAATTTCGTTTAATGTTTGGTTTTTTGTACTATCAATTTTTATATTTTGACCGTGTATTCCTACTGTAAATAAATAAGATAAAAGCAATAGGGAGTAATTCTTTTTCATTGTATTATTTTTTTATTCAGCAAACTTCGTATCTTTCCGGTGTATATTAATAGTCCATTTTTTAAGTTATGAGTAGTCCGGTTGTAAGTCACATTAATCAAGTAATTTTATTAGATAAAAGTTTACAAACCCCAATTTACCTACAAATTGCGCAACAAATAATTATTGCTATACAACGAGGAATTATTCCGGTTGGAAGTAAATTACCCGGAACCCGAATTTTAGCCCAAGATTTGCAAGTACATCGTAAAACAATTATTGCCGGAATTCATGAACTCGAAGCTCAAGGTTGGGTTGAAGCAAAGCCAAATATTGGCACTTTTGTAATTATGTCTGAATTTTCGTTCAGTAAAAAGGATAAACCTAAAGCGTTACGTTTGGTTACCAATTATCCAACCGAAACTGGTTTTGAAGTTAAAAAATCGACATTATTAGATTTACCGATTGAAAAGCCAGAGCGTAATGATATTGTTGTAACTGATGGAACGCCCGATTTGCGTTTAATTCACATAAAAAGCTTAACTCAAAGTTATAGCGCAGCATTAAAGCGCAAGCCAGTTACTTATAAGTTGCTCGATGCGCAGCAAGAAAATCAATTTTTTAAAAATCAACTTACAAATTATTTAAATTTAACCCGTGGTCTGCATTTACTTCCTCAAAATATTTTGCCTACTCGGAGTGCAGAAATGAGCTTGCATTTGATTTCTCAAGTTTTATTGTCTAAAAATGATTTAGTTGTGGTTGCTGCAATTGGCAATTATAAAGCTAACATGATTTTTCAGCAAGTTGGTGCCAAATTAATTCCGCTTGAAGTTGATGCGCAAGGTTTAAATATAGAAAAATTAGAATCTTTTTTAAAAGAAAATACAATTAGAGCCATTTATATTACACCTCAAAATCACTATCCAACCACGGTAACGTTAAGTGCTTCGCGCAGAATGTTGCTTTTAGAATTGGCTAAAAAATTTGGTTTTATAATTATTGAGGATGATTATGATTACGAATTTAATTATGAAAAAGCGGCTATGTTACCTTTAGCTAGTGCTGATACTGATGGAGTGGTGGTTTATTTAGGTACATTTGGTAAGGCTTTACTTCCTAATTTTAGGACTTCTTTTGTGGTTGCACCTCAAAACTTAATCATTCAAGCAAAAAAGCATTTACAATTAATAGATACGCAATCTGATGTTGTGTTACAGCAAGCTTTAGCAGATATGATAAACGAAGGTGATATGCATCGTTATATGAAAAAAGCGTTGAAAGAATATAAAAGTCGTAGGGATTTTATGATAAATTTTATTGAAACAAATTTAAATGAATACCTCACAGCAGCTGTTCCAACTGGTGGTTTGGCGCTTTGGTTGCAATTTAAGGTTTCTGTAAATTTAACCGAATTGCAAGAGCAACTAAAACAAAGTCAAGTTCATATTTCAAGAATAAATTTATATCAAAATCAAAAATATACAGCTATGCGAGTTGGCTTTGCAAATTTGACTCTTGAAGAATTACATCTTTTTGGCACAAAATTGCAGCAAATTTTATTGAATTTAATAATAAAAAGTAAAGCCTAAGGTTTTGCAAAGTGCATATTTTTCGTCGTAAAGCGTTTCGACAAGTTCAATAGGATCTGTAATAGTTTGGCACAAATTAAAATAAAATCCATCTAAAACTGTACTTAAAACGGGGGCTTTTTTACTGTAGCCAGAAATACCTTTTGCACCAGTAACGTCTATAAAATATTGTGCTTCTTCGGGCGTGATATTTAATAAAAATGTATTGGTAAAATGTATGATTTTGTTTGATAATTTTCCTTCAAAAAGTTCCGCAATTTCCTCAAAGCTATAAAAGTAATTATCAATATCAATTTGATTTTCGCTTCCTTTTACATTAAAGTATAAAATGTTATAGTCTTTAAAATGGCGATCTTCGTATAATAAAATTTGCAAACTATTTTCAAAACCTTCAATATCTTCGCAAGTTTGATATACATTATCAATATTAAAATGTTGGGCTAATTGTTCTAAAAATAACAATAAATTAGTCGATTGATTGGTAGATTTTTCTGACAAAACTTCTAAACAAAAAACATAACTTTTGTACATAAATTATTCTTCTTTACTTATAGTAAAATGTGTGATGATAGGAAAGTGATCTGATTTTCTGAAATCCTGAAAAGTTGAAAATTGATTGACTTGAAAACGCTTATCCGTAAAAATATAATCAATTCGGGCAGGATATAAATCAAAATCATACGATTTGCCAAAGCCTCTTCCTGCTTCAACAAAACTGTCGTTTAATTCGCCACGAATGGTTCTGTAAACGTATGAAAAAGCACTATTATTCATATCTCCAGCTACAATTACTGGAATTTTTAAGTCTTTACGGTGTTCGTAAATAGTTTCGGCCTGCGATTGTTGATCTGTAAAAGCAGTTTTCAGTTTATTGAAAATTTTTCGTGATTTCGTTTCATCAATTTCATTAGGAGTTGTATTGATATCGTTTGCTATTCGAATCGATTCCAAATGCATGGTATAAACTCTAACTATAGTTCCCTTTAAATTAATATCAACATAAATGGCGTTGTTGTTGCTGTTTTCAAAATTTAAATTTCCACGATTCACAATTGGATATTTTGAATAGATTGCCAATCCAGACTGAATATTTTTTCCTTTAGTAATAATATGTTTGTAATTAAAACCAGGTAATCTAAATTTTGCATTTGGCGTAAATTCTTGCAGACAAACAATATCAACTTTGTTTATTTTTACAAAAGCAGCGACATCATCGGTTACTTCTACGTTTGGCATCCATTCAAATTTATTAAAAAGATGTACGTTGTAGCTCATAATGACTACATCATCGGGTTGTTTTTGTTTGTTGGAGTAGTTAATCTTATAAAAAAGATTAAAAAAAGGAAGTCCAATAATAAATACTAAAGTCGGTAAAATAATTTGACGTTTGCCCTGTAATCCCCAATAAAGTAAAAAAAGTAAGTTTAAAAGTAGTAAAAAAGGTAAACCAAGTGACAATACAGATAAAA
This sequence comes from uncultured Flavobacterium sp., assembly GCA_947631175.1. GTDB lineage: Bacteria > Bacteroidota > Bacteroidia > Flavobacteriales > Flavobacteriaceae > Flavobacterium. The sequence goes on along the minus strand of CANRKI010000007.1, from coordinate 25,283 downwards.
CAGGAAATTTTTTTGGTGCAACATAAGGCAATAAATAGCCTACCAACGTCACAAGAGTTAGTATAATGTTTAAAAAAAAGGCAAATTTATTTAGTATTGATAATTTACGCATTTTAATTTTTTCCTGCTCTAAATAGAAAATCTTTTTCGACTTGAGTTAAACTGTCATATCCTGATTGACTTATTTTATCTAAAATATCATCAATACGTTTTTGTTTATCAAGATCGTTTAAATCAGATAGGTTTTTATTTTTTTGAGGGGCTTTATTTTTGTTGTGATATACTTTTTTAAATGGCGTTTTTTTTCTTTTAAAATTAAAATAAGCAGCTGTTTTTTCGGGAATCAGTGCCAAATCTGTTCCTTTAAATAACAGTTTGGTATAAAACCATCCAAAAAACAAACCAGCAAAATGAGCAATATGTCCTCCTAAATTTGATGTTGGAATTTGTATAATGAAAAATAAAATTAAGAAAAGGCCAATCATCCAAAGTTTTACTTTACCAATCAAAATTAGCCGTACCTCGTAATGAGGGTTGTAACTTACAACCGCAAACAAAACGGCAAGTACGCCTGCAGATGCGCCTACTAAAACATTTTGCATGTTAAAAAGCACCGATGCTAATATATAAATAATTCCTGCAAATACTACACCACCAAAAAATACGGTTAAAAATTGCATATTTTTAAAGTACGTATAAAACAATTTTGCAGCAAAATGTAACATGATAATATTACTTAGTAAATGAAAAATATCGGCATGTAAAAAGGCATAAGTAAAATACGACCAAGGTTTTAATAAACTTGTATAACCTGCGGCTGATAAGCTAAACCAATTTAAAATTAAATCTTTTGCTGGTGGATAAAAAGCTTGTAACAAGAAAAACACAATGGAGATGGCTACATTCCAAAAAATTATTTTTTGCGCTAAATCTCCGTTTTTGTAATATATTTTTAAATCTTGTACAATCTTATTCATAATTTATTGGTCCCAACGGTTTTGGTTAAACTGATTTTTTTTCCAATATAAAACTAATAATATACCAAATACAGCACCACCAACGTGAGCAAAGAGAGCAATATTGCCTCCCATTATTGATTTACCAGTGATTCCTAAAAATAAATCTACTAAAATAATAACAGGTACAAAATATTTGGCTTTAACAGGAACAGGAACAAACATTAGGGCTAATTCTGCATTTGGAAACATAAATGCAAATGCAGCTAACAAACCATAAATTGCCCCAGATGCTCCAACGGTTTTTGCAAAATAGCTTGATAAAAAGTCATTTAATTGCGAACCGCCTAAAACCGATTCCCAACGTGTATCTAATTGTTGTGTAGCTAAAAGGTTCATGATATCGGCTTTTTCAAATCCGGCAGAAACAAGCAAGTCTACCGCGCTATGAAATTGATAATAGTTTATTCCCATTTGAAACAAAAGCGCTCCAATTCCGCATGATAAATAAAAGAAAAGAAACTTTTTAGGTCCCCATAAATGCTCTAAAGTTGAACCAAAGGAATACAAAGCAAACATATTAAAAAAGATATGACCAATGCTTCCATGCATAAACATATAAGTTATAGGTTGCCAAAACTTAAACGAAGGATTTTCAAAATAAGAAATAGCTAAATATTCAGTTGCTGCAGGAACAAAAAAGGTTCCTACAAACAATATGGCATTAATTATTAAAAGCTGTTTAACAGTTTCTGTCATTGTCATCATAAGGTGAAACGTTTATCTAATTCATTACTATCAATAGTAATAAAAGTAGGTTGATTAAAAGGTGTTGTTTTAGGATCTTTACAAGCAAATAAGGCGTTTACTAAACTTTCTTGTTCTTGTGTGTTTAGTATTGCACCAGATTTAATTCCTAAACTTTTAGCCATAGATTTTGCAATTCTATCGGCTTGGCTAAAGCTATTTTCAGAATGAAATCCTCCTTGTAAATCTAATAGTAATAATTCTATTAGTTTTGATACTTCGCCTTCGTTTGTGTTTACCGGAATTCCGGTGATCAAAATATTATCGGTATTAATTTGCTCAAAAGCAAAGCCAATACTTTCGAGTGAGCTTTGTAATTCACGAATTAATATCATTTCTTGAATCGAATAATATAACTGTAACGGGAAAAGCAGTTGTTGACTTAACGCTTTTTCCATGGTTATATTTTGTAAAAATTGTTCGTATAAAATACGTTGGTGCGCACGTTGTTGGTGTATAATAAGTAGTCCCGATTTAATAGTTGATACTACATATTTTTTTTGCAGTTGATAAGTAAAGTTCGATTTTTGATCTACTTCATCCGCTTTAAACAAGGTGCCCATTATTTCGTCGCTTTCAAACTCTACAGTTGGCGCAGGAGTTTGCGACTCAATTGTTGCAGTTGCATCTTGTAGGCCAACATACAAACTCTCCCAATTTGTATTGTTTTTATTTTTTGAATGAGGTTTGATTTGATCCTTCATTTTTACTAGCAGATTTGTTTACAAAATCCTTTTCGTTTGTTCTAACTTTTGGTTCGTTTTCAAAAGGGTTAAAGCTAGATGAAACTTTAGGACTTCCTGGAAAAACAGGAATATAAACTTCTTCATCACCGTTTAAAAATGAATTTCCTTTAAAAGGATTAAAATTAGGATCGACCTCTATACTTGGTTTTATGGCCTTTTGTTTTGTTAAATCAACCGGAATATCCATCATCGGATCGCGTTCAAAATCCAAGTAATTAGAAACCGAAAATTGTCCTAAACTATGTTTAATTGTTGATCGTAAAATAGCGTATAGGGATTGTTCCTCATCAAATTTAACTTCGGTTTTAGTAGGATGAATATTGATATCAATCGAATCTGCTGGAACATTTAAAAATATAAAATAGCTAGGTTGTGCACCATCTTTTAAAAGTCCTTCGTAACTAGAAATTACCGCGTGATGTAGATACGAATTTCTAACATATCGATTATTGATAAAGAAAAACTGTTCGGGTTTATTTTTTTTAGCATATTCTGGTTTAGTGATAAAACCAATAATTCCGACAATTTCAGTTTCTTCAGCTACAGGAACTAATTTTTCATTCATTTTCCCACCAAAAATCGAGACAATACGTTGTCTTAAATTAGAGATCGGTAAATTAAAAATTTCGCTAGAATTATGTATAAGTGTGAATCCAATTTCTGGATGTGCTAATGCTACGCGTTCAAACTCATCTATAATATGTCTAAATTCAATAGTATCTGATTTTAAAAATTTGCGGCGCGCCGGAATGTTGTAAAATAAATTTTTTACTAAAAAAGAAGTTCCTTCGGGTAAAACGGCCACCTCCTGGCTTTGTATTGTACTGCCTTCAAGCACCAAATGGGTGCCCAATTCGTCTTGTTTTTGTTTGGTTTTTAGCTCAACATGTGCAATTGCGGCAATTGATGCTAAGGCTTCTCCTCTAAAACCTTTGGTGTGTAATTTAAATAAATCGTCAGCATTTTTAATTTTTGATGTTGCATGACGTTCAAAGCACATACGTGCATCGGTAACGCTCATACCTTTACCGTTGTCAACCACCTGAATCAACGTTTTACCAGCATCCTTTACAACTAATTTTATATTTGTTGCACCAGCATCAACTGCATTTTCAATAAGCTCTTTCACCACTGAGGCTGGGCGTTGCACCACCTCACCAGCTGCTATCTGATTGGCCACATGATCGGGTAATAATTGAATTATACTTGACATTTTTTTGCTAAAAATTGTAAATTTAAATCGTTACTGAACCTACAAATTTAAACATTTTACTTGGTTTTAAACTATAGAATTTCTTAAACAAGTTAAAAAGTGATTAAAAAAAAATATCATTTTAGTAGCTGTGAACATATACGTATGTGTTTAAAATAGTTTTTTTTGTTTAAGGCTTTGTTTATAAATAAATTAGCCCTGATAAAACGAGGCTTAACATTATGTTGGTAAGCTGTTTTTCAGGGCTTTTTATGATTTATTTGTTATGTTAAACTGCGTTTATCGCAACGATTTCGTATTGTTTAACGGTGTTTTCTGTTGGCCATTGTGTGATATCACCTACTTTAAATCCTATGGTAGCTAAACCAATTTCGCTTACTACTGAAAATTTATTTTTTGTAGATTTTGCTTTTTTAGGACCTACCAATTGCATTTCGATTTCTTGGTTGGTTTGCATATCTTTCACTTTCACTTTTTTATTTACTGTAACTACGTCTGTTGGTAAATCACGTCTAAGTACTTGTTTGCATTTTTTTAAACGCTCTGTTAAAAGTGTTTCTTGTTCAATTGTTACTTTTTTTCTTCGTAAGTGATCTTTAATTAAATCGTAAATTCCTGTTGTTAAAATTGTATTTTGTTCCATTTTGATACATTTTTTTTGATACGCTAATTAAATACAATGATGATCCAATCCAGTTTCTGTGATGAAATGGATGTATTTTTAGATTAGCATTAATAAATAATAAACTTTTGTTGGAGTTTCCCTGTTTTGGATCGTACAGGGATTAATTTATAAACTCTTTAGAAGATCGTAAAAAAGTATCGTCATGTAAATAAGCTAATGATAACACAAGCACAGCATGACCATACTTTTTTATTTTAAATGTTGTTGTTATCATAATTAATTTATTTTTTAAACTAAACAAATATACATGCTTAAAAGGGATTTAAAAAATATTTGAATTAAAAAAGCGTTTTGTTTTAGCCCTGATTGTAGCGGCATCCTTTTGTTGGTTGGCTGAGGTTCTCGAAGCCAAGTAACAAAAGATATAGCGGAAAGCAGGAAATAGCTTCTAAAAAAAAATAAGATTTTGGATAGGCTATTGTACGAATACTTTTATTGTTAATGTGAGGTTATAATTTATACCTTTGCAGCAAAATAGATTTAGTAATGAATTTGGCAATTTACACGAAGGAATTTAAGCGAAATGTGCAGCTGGCATATCCTATTGTTTTAGGTATGTTGGGCCATAACTTAATAAGTTTGGTTGATAATATTATGGTTGGGCATTTGGGTGCAACGCAATTGGCGGCGGTTTCGTTGGCGAATAGCTTTGTTTTTATTGCTTTGAGTGTTGGTATTGGTTTTTCGACCGCGATTACGCCAATTGTGGCGCAAAATGATGCGAAGGGTGATGAGGAAGGTGTGAGAAGTACGTTTCATCATGGTTTAATTTTGTGTACTATAATGGGAATTGTGCTTTTTTCGGTAATTTATTTTGGAAAAGGTGCGATTGCGTACATGAAACAACCGGTTGAAGTGGTTGAAATGGCTAAACCGTTTTTAGATATGGTTGCTTTTTCGTTGATTCCGGTAGTAATGTTTCAGGGATACAAACAGTTTTCGGACGGTATGTCGCTTACTAAATACTCGATGTACGCTATTATAATTAGTAATATTCTTCACTTTATTTGTAATTATGTTTTAATAAACGGAATTTGGATTTTTCCGGAACTTGGGATTATGGGTGCGGCTTATGGTACGTTAATCTCGAGGGTTTTTATGGTTTTGTATATGCATTATCAATTAAGTAGAAACGAAAAATTAAAGAAATACTTTACAGGATTTAGTTTTAGTAAGATTAAAACTAGTGTGATGCAAAAAATTGCCAGTATTGGTTTGCCTTCGTCTTTACAAATGTTTTTTGAGGTTGCTTTATTTGTATCGGCGGTTTGGTTGTGTGGCATGTTAGGTAAGCACGAGCAGGCAGCAAATCAAATTGCGCTTAATTTGGCATCGGCAACTTTTATGTTTGCCTCAGGACTTAGTGTTACTGCCATGATTCGAGTTGGTAACCAAAAAGGACTTGAAGATTATAGCTATTTAAAAACCGTAGCGCGAAGTATTTTTTTACTAACACTTTTATTAGAAGTAGTTTTTGCTTTGTTTTTTATTGTGATGAATGGCGTTTTACCTTATTTGTTTTTAGATATGAATACCGCGGAAACCTTGGCAGAGAATACTCATGTTTTTAAAATTGCCTCGAGTTTACTTGTTGTGGCGGCTGTTTTTCAGCTTTCGGATGGTGTTCAAGCGGTAGTTTTAGGTGCTTTACGTGGTTTGCAAGATGTTAAAATTCCTGCCATTATAGCTTTTATAGCTTATTGGATTGTTGGTTTCCCTATATCGGTTTACTTAGGTTTATACACAAATTTAGGAGCAGTAGGAGTTTGGATTGGATTGAGTTTTGGTTTAACCGTAGCCGCAATTTTGTTATATTTGCGCTTTAGGTTTTTAACCAATTCCTTTTTGAAATTTGAAAAAAAAGAAAATTAATATATTTATAGAATTATGGAATTACCAAAATTTGTTGTTGCTGATAATACTGATTTCCCAGATGATATTTTTATTATTCACTTAGAATATCCTCGTTTTGTAATAAATTTAGAAAATGATGAAATTACATTTTTAGAAGATTTAGACGAAGAGGATGCTGCAGAAGTTGAGGCAGAAATGGAAGAATTAGTTGTTTTAGCAGGTGAGTTTTATGATAGAGAAAGCTTACGTTATGCTGAATTTGACGAAGACGGAGAATAAAAAAAAGAGTTCGGAAATTTTTCCGAACTCTTTTTTTTATATACTGTGATAAATTCCGACGGTTATTTGCGGATCGTTTCCTTTTTCATAAAGCTGAACCATGTAGGCAGCTTGTACAGCAAATTTTTTATTAAATCGATAGCCTTTACCTAGTGACACTCGATTTCTATCAAAAACGTTTTGAACCTCTTTGGTTTTATTTGTGTTTATAAACAACTCACTGTATGCTGTAGTATAAAAACTATTTCCTTTTTCACCTTCAAACCAAGGCATCATAACTTTAAACTGATATCTTGCTCGAGTTCTAAATTCTGCTTCATCAAACCAACGTTGTTCAAATCTAAAACGATGTCTAAAGGTAACTTTACCTAATTGTTGTTTGGTCATTACTTCCTGAAAAATACGATGCTCTCTGAACGGTAAATTAGGTTCTTCTTGCTTTTCAGATAACACATAAGCGTAACCTAAGGCTAAATTTAAATTTTCAATTCCGGTGTATTGTACATTGCCACGTACTAAAAGTTGATTTAAATCGGAAGTGAATTTGTGATTTCGATTTTGAAGTTCGTAATTAAACTTTACGGGTGCATTTTTTACTTGTGCATCTCCAAAAAGCATAAGCCAACCTCCAATATCGTTTTGTGCTTGTAATGTTGTATTCCCAAATAAAAATAGGGTAAGGGCGGATACAAAATGTCTAATCATTGATAAAATATTTATAGTGGACTATAAAAATTGTAATTCTAGATTAGAAAATCAAGTTTTTAACTATTTTTTTTGGTTTCAAGTAATAGATAATACTGTACTCCAAATAGGATAGAGGCAAAAACTAAATGTACGGTTTGCATTCCAAATGGGAAATGTAAATAATACATTGCCATACCAGATAGTACTTCGATAACTAATAAAGCAATTACCCAATTAATTTTATTAAGTTTTAAATTGAGTTTTTTATTAAGTAAAAGCAACCATATATTTAATGCCACAACTACTATTGAGAAGGTGCGGTGAAAATAAAATTCCCAATTAGGATTTTTAAGCCATTCCATAGCATTTGTAATTCCGTCACGTACTTGGTGATCTACCAATTCTCTTACCTGCGTTCCCATTATTACTTGTAATAAAGTTAAAGCTAAAGTAGCCCAAAGTAAAGTTTTTATTTTTGATGGAACTGCAACTTCTTGTACATTAGTTTTAGCCATTTTGATAATATGTAGAATAAAAGCTACAATAACCAAAGCCATAACCATATGCGTTGTAATTTTTAACGGATTTAATACCGAATAAACTACTGTTGCGCCCAACCAAGCCTGAAATCCCATGGAAAAAACAACCAACCACGATAGTAAGGTTATTGCTTTTTTCTCTTTCCAATAAGCAAACGACATAATTCCCATGGCTAAACAAGCCAAACCAGCTAATGCACCACAAAGTCTATTTATGTATTCTACCCAAGTGTGATAGGGATTAAAAATAGCATAGTCGTGTTTGGTGTATAATTCCCAATTAGCAGCATTATAACTTTCGGATGTTGTAAAAGTTGATTTAGCTACCCAAAGTTTTTGGTCTTTAATAATAACTTGTCCTTTTTTGAACTCGTGATTTGCTTCCCAAAGTAATTCTTTTTCATCAGTTGGCGGAATGTAGTATCCAAAACATTTTGGCCAGTCCGGACAACCCATTCCAGAACCTGTCATTCGCACTGCTCCACCAGCAATAATTACTAAATAAACCAATATTAAAGAGGTTTTTGCTATAGAAATAAAGTTTTTATTCATCTTTACTTAATATAAAAAATCTAGTTGCAATACTATAAAAAATACTGCAACTAGAATATGATTTTTATTATGTTAGTTTTGCTTTTGTAAGCCCATTTTTTCGGCTCTTTTTAAAACAAAATCGTAAGCTGCTTGGTATTCGTTTGGAATTTCGCCTTCTAAAATAGCTTCTTTAACTGCTTCTTTTAAAACGCCAATTTCGCGAGATGGTTTTAAATTGAAAATTTCCATAATTTCTTCTCCCGAAATAGGTGGTTGAAAATTACGAACATGATCACGTTCTTCAACTTCTACAATTTTGTTTCGAACAATTTTAAAATTGTTGTGATACTTTTTAAACTTGTTTGGGTTTTTTGTGGTGATATCGGCTTCGCATAAAATCATTAGGCTTTCAACATCTTCGCCAGCATCAAAAACCAATCGACGAACGGCAGAATCGGTTACTAAATCTTGAGAAAGTACAATAGGTCGTGAACTCATCATTACCATTTTTTGTACAAATTTCATTTTATGATTTAGTGGCATATGTAATCTTTCAAAGATTTTTTTTACCATTTTTCCACCTAAAAATTCGTGTCCGTGAAATGTCCAACCTTGTTTTTTAGTAAAACGTTTTGTAGGTGCTTTACCAATATCGTGTAAAAGTGCCGCCCAACGTAACCAAACATCTTCGGTATTTTTACAAATATTGTCTACAACTTCTAAAGTGTGGTAAAAGTTGTTTTTGTGGGTATGACCTTCTATTTCTTCTACCTGATTAAGCGCAGTTAATTCGGGTAAAATAATATCTAATAATCCGGTTTTGTATAAAAGTAAAAATCCGATAGATGGAGTAGGAGTTGCTAAAATTTTATTTAATTCTTCTACAATTCGTTCTCCCGAAATTATTTTAATACGTTCGTTGTTGTCCGTAATCGCTTGCAGTGATTTTTCTTCGATTTCAAATCCTAACTGATTTGCAAAACGAATAGCACGTAGCATACGTAACGGATCGTCTGAATAGGTAATGTCCGGATTTAAAGGTGTTTTAATAGTTTTGTTTTTTAAATCTTCTAAACCATTAAAAGGATCTAATAAATCACCAAAATTAGTTTCGTTTAAAGAAAGGGCTAAAGCGTTAATTGTAAAATCACGACGATTTTGGTCGTCTTGTAACGTTCCGTCCTCAACAATTGGATTGCGACTTTCTAAACGGTAGCTTTCTTTTCGAGCGCCAACAAATTCAATATCCATATCTTCAAATCGAAGCATGGCCGTTCCGTAGTTTTTAAAAACTTGTACTTTAGGATTATGCGGAATAAGTTCAGACACTTTTAATGCCAACTCAATCCCACTACCAACAGCTACAATATCGATGTCTTTTTTATGGTCGCGCTCTAAAAGTAAATCGCGCACAAAACCACCAATAACATAACTATCTACGTTAAGTTTTTTAGCCGCTTGAGCTATTATATTAAAAATATTATGTTGTAATGCGTGTTTAAAATTCATTTTAATTGTGTAATGATTTACCAGTGTGTACTGAAAAATCGAATTATTTACGGATAATGGTAACCTTACTATCTAAAGTTAATTTAATAATAGTTGAAGGATTTTTACAAACTTTATCACGTTGCAAATTTACAACATAGTCTACACCCTTTAAAATCTCAGGCGAAATTTCTGCAAATGTTTTTGGTGTTGGTTGGCCAGAAATGTTAGCTGAGGTTGATACTAAAGGTCTTTTCATACGTTCCATTAGTTTAAAGCAAAATGGTTCTTTTACTATTCGAACACCTAAAGTATCATCAGCTCCAACTAGGTTTGGCGCTACGTTGTGGGGTTTATCTAAAATTAAAGTTGTTGGTTTTTCAGATAAATCCATAATTTGAAATGCCGTTTCTGGAATTTCTCTAAAAATATTATAAAGCATTCGATCCCCATTAATTAAGGCAATCATGCTTTTAGATTCTTCACGTTGTTTTAAAGCGTAAATTTTTTTTATAGCCTCTGGGTTTGTGGCATCGCAACCAATTCCCCAAACTGTATCTGTAGGGTATAAAATTATACCACCATTCTGAATGACTTCAAAAGCTTTATGTACTTCTGCATTAATATCTTGCATATTAAAAAGCGTTTAATGTTTGAATTATATGTTGTATTTCTGCTTCTTCCAAACATGGATGAAGCGGAATGCTGAGTAACTGATTATGTAATTGCTCAGTTTTTGGCAAAGATACGTCATTAAATTCAGAATAACACACTTGTTTGTGTGGCGGAATTGGGTAATGTATAACCGTTTGAATGTTATTTTTTGTTAAATATTCCTGAAGCTGATCGCGATGTTCACATTGAATTGCGAAAATATGCCAAACGTGTTGGTTGGCAAACATAGGAAATTGTGGTAAAATTAGCTTTGGATTTACAATTTCTGAGCGATAACGAAAGGCAATTTGCTGACGAATAGCATTTTCGAAATTTAAATGTTTTAGTTTAACCGATAAAACAGCGGCTTGTATTTCGTCTAATCTAGAATTTAACCCCTTGTATTGGTTGTAGTATTTTTGTTCGGATCCGTAATTTGCAATTGCTCGAATGGTTTGAGCCAGTTCGGGACAATTGGTAGTTACTGCACCAGCATCGCCAATTGCGCCTAAGTTTTTTCCCGGGTAAAAACTAAAACCAGCAGCATCACCTAAATTACCTGCTTTTGTGTTTTCGAAAATAGCACCAATTGCTTGGGCGTTATCTTCTATAATTTTTAAATTATTTTTTTTTGCTAACGCGGATATTTCTTCGCTAAAATTAACTTCACCATATAAATGCACTAACATAATAGCTTTGGTTTTTGGAGTTATTTTAGCTTGAATTGCTTTTTCTTCCAACAAAAAATAATTAAAACTAGGTTCAACTAGAATAGGTTTTAAATTATTTTCGGTAATAGCTAAAATGGTTGCAATGTAAGTATTTGCGGACACAATTATTTCGTCACCATCTGTAAAAACACCTAATTCTTTATACGCTCTAATAATTAAACGTAGCGCATCGTAACCATTTGCAACACCAATGGCGTGTTTGCAACCAATGTATTGTGATAAATCGGTTTCAAATTGTTTTACCTTTTCTCCTAAAATATACCAACCCGATCGAAAGGTTTCGAGTAAAACGTTTTCGATTTCTTGTTGATGTAGTAAATTTATTTTTTGTAGGTTGAGGTAGGGAATCATGGGTTAAATGGTTCTAATAGGATTTTGTGTATGTAAATTTTCTCCATTTAAAATTTTAGAATATAACTTCAAGTAATTAGTTGCCATTATATTTGAATTAAAATTCAGTTTTGCATATTTATGGCAATTCTCAGCAGTAAATTCCATTGTATTCATTGCATTTATAATTTCGGAGTAATTATTACTTAAAAATCCAACGTCTTTCGTTACAATTTCTGTAATAGATCCACGATTAGCTCCATATATTGGACATCCAGCGTATAGTGATTCAATAATTGCTAATCCAAAAGGTTCATCCCATAAAACTGGAAAAATTAACCCTTTTGATTCCTCTAGGTATTTAATTTTCTCAAAATTATCAACCATTCCTTTGTATTTAATTCGGTAGTTTAAAGTGTACATAGGAGAACGTTTGAAATTGTAAAATTTATAACGACTCCCTCCTAAAACAACCAAATTTTGTTTTGCTTTTACAGCAATTTCAGCAGCTCCTGCTAAATTTTTAATTTTCCAAGAAGCTTTTGCCAAAAAATGAAAATGTTTTCTTGGTTTATTTAAATTTATTTCAGGATAATCGTTCCAATTTAGACCATTGTAAACATAAACATTTGAATTATGTCTGATTGCATGATTTTTTGAAATAAAAACAGTATTTAATGGTAAAGGTTTATTGATTTCTGGATTTCCATGCATTGTAATAATATATGGAAAGTTAACTTCAAAATCAGGGACAAAATTAAAGTGAATTATATCAGTTTCTTTAGGTATTAAATTTGGGATTTCTTTAGAATCTTTAAATGTAATAACTTTTGCAAAAGGACAGCTTGATCCTTCGGGAACAATAAATGTTACTTTAAACTTTAATTTAGATAATTCGTAAGCTAGTCCCCAAATAACTCTTTCAGTTCCACCGTATTTTTGTGCAGGTATTTTATTGCCACAATCAATAATTACTATATTGGTCAAAATTAATTTTTTTAGTAAAAATAGAATATATTTGTGAAAAAAAAAAATGAAAGTATTACATATTTCAGGTGCTAGAGGTTGGGGTGGAAATGAGCAACAATTAATTTTAAATATTAACGAGTTAAATATTTTAGGTACTCAGAATTTTATTTTTGGTATAAATAATTCCGATTTACATAAAGCCGCATCAGAAAATGAAATTAATTTTATAAGTAGTAAAGCAAAAAAACTTAGTAAATTATCTAATATATCCCAATTAAAAAATATTTTAAAAGAAAAAGATATAGATGTAATTCATTTACATACAAGTGATTCTCTAACTTTATTTTATTTATTTTCTTTATTTAATAAAGTAACTCAAAAAGTAATTTTTAGTAAAAAAGGAATAGGAAGTAGTAGCAGTTTTTTAAGTAAGTTAAAATATAATAGCAGTAAAATAAATCATATTATTTGTGTATCTGAAGCAGTTAAAACAGACTTTTCTAAAATTTTAAGTCCTAAAAATAAAAGTAAACTAGCTGTAGTTTATGACTGTATTTCGACTAAAGATATAGATGTTGATGCCAATTTTATTTCGGAATTTACTAATAAATACGATATTAAACCTACAGATTTTATTATAGGTTCTATTGCAAATCATACCAAAGCTAAAGATATACCTACGTTAATTTCTGCAATTAATATTTTGGTAACCAAATATAATGTTTCTAATTTTAAATTAGTTCAGGTTGGTGAATTCTCTAAATTAACGCCCGAATTTCAGGCGCAAATAGCTGCCTTAAACTTATCTAATCATATAATATTAACTAATAAAATTTCGAACGCAAAAATGTTAAATATAATTTTTGATGTTTTTGTAGTTTCGTCTTCTCGAGAAGGTGGTCCATCGTCTGCATTAGAATCTATGTTAATGCAAACGCTTATTGTAACTACCAATGTTGGTATTATGCCAGAAATTATTAAAAATAATGTAAACGGATTTATTTGCGAAGCAGGTGATCCTAACCAATTGGCTAAATCGCTTTTTGATGCTTATACTAGCGAAAAAATTAATTTGCAGTCTATATCTTTACATAATTATGAATTGGTTAAAGCAAATTTTAATTCGAATAAAATAGCTAATCAGTTGCTTAATTTTTATAAATAAAAAAATGAAAACAGCCTTGTTAATATCTACATATAATTGGCCTCAAGCCCTTGAGGTTATTTTTAAAAGCATTTTAAACCAAACTAAAATGCCGGACCAAATACTTATTGCCGATGATGGTTCTAGGGAAGATACTAAGCAAGTTATCGAAAAGTTTAAGAACCAAATTAAAGTTCCCGTTTTACATTTTTGGCAAGAAGATATTGGATTTCGAAAATCTAAAATTTTAAATAAGGCAATTGCAGGTTCAAGTGCAGATTATATTATTCAGATAGATGGCGATTGTATCATGCATCCACAATTTATAAAGGATCATATTTCTCACGCACAAAAAAATGTGTATTTATACGGATCACGAGTTAATATAAAAGAACAAGCGGTTGCAACAATATTTAATAAACAAATAACGAATTTTAACTTATTTTCGTCCGAAATTAAAAACAAAACCAGAACCTTACATATTCCGTTTTTATCTAATTTATATAAATCACATGCCGGAATTTCTAAAAAATTTAGAGGTTGTAATGTATCCTATTGGAAAAGCGATTTTATAGATATAAACGGTTATAACGAAGATTTTGAAGGTTGGGGCAGAGAAGATAGTGATTTGGCTATTAGACTTGGTAATAAAGGTGTTTTAGCCAAACGTTTGCGTTATGCAGGAATTGTTTTTCATATATGGCATAAAGTAAAATCTAAAGAAAATTTAGATAAAAATGATAGTATAGAAAAACAAACAATTGCTAATAAAACAGTAAAAATTACAAATGGTGTAAATAAATATTTATAATAAGTATCTTTGCACAAAATAAAATGAAATGAATTTAGTAATTCACCCAAAATATAAAGTTAACCAAGCCGATTTAATTTCGATCACTAAACATTTTAATACAAGTGGTGAAATGTTGGCCGATGGTAAACGCAATAAAATTAAAATTTTTCCATTAAATAATACAAAAGTAAATGTAAAAGCATTTAAGATTCCTATTTTATTTAATCAAATAATTTATGGATATTTTAGAACAAGTAAAGCCAAACGCTCGTTCGATTACGCATCTATTTTATTAGAAAAAGGCATTGGAACGCCACATCCAATTGCCTATATCGAAAATACATCGGTTTTAGGTTTAAAAGATTCGTATTATTTTAGTGAACAAATAGATGCAGATTTAACGTTTCGCGAATTAGTTACTTTTCCAGATTGGCCAGATCACGAAACTATTTTACGTCAGTTTACACAGTTTTGTTTTAAGTTACACCAAAACGGAATTGAGTTTAAAGATCATTCTCCGGGAAATACATTGATTAAAAAAACAGAAAATAATGTTTACGAATATTTTTTAGTTGATTTAAATAGAATGAATTTTCATGACGAAATGACTTTTGAATTGCGAATGAAAAACTTATCACGATTAACTCCTAAAAAGGAAATGATTGAAGTGATGAGTAACGAATATGCTAAATTATACAAGCATAAATCAGAAAAGGAAATTTTTGATTTAATGTGGGGCGAAACAGCCGCTTTTCAAGCTAAATTTCACAAAAAACAAGCTTTAAAAAAGAAATACTTAAATAAAAAATAAAAAAAAGAGTTTGACATCAATTAGTCAAACTCTTTTTTTTATTTTATTTTATCGTATTTGTAAAGTGTAAATGGTAATTTTAAAAACACCATAATTTGCGGTAAATATTTTGCAAATTCGATGCTATTATCAACCGATACTTTATTGAATTTTTTACCATCTTTATAAATAACTTCAATTCTGTTTTTTGATTCAATTCCTTTATCTTGTTCAACAGCAAGTCTAATTTTTATAATTTTAATAGGCTTGAACGAGATGCCGTATTTAGCGTTTGCCATTCCAAACTTAGAACCGT
This sequence comes from uncultured Flavobacterium sp., assembly GCA_947631175.1. GTDB lineage: Bacteria > Bacteroidota > Bacteroidia > Flavobacteriales > Flavobacteriaceae > Flavobacterium. The sequence continues at coordinate 9,768 of CANRKI010000007.1, read as the reverse complement.
CTTTATGAATCCAAAATATAGTGTCATTTTCTGTTTCAAAAACAGGTGCAAAACATTTAGGCGTAAACATAACTTTACTCGAGTTTTTGTAATTGGCTAAAATGTTTATTTTTTGCGGAATTCGAATAACTTCAACATAATCTAAGCTCAATTCTTTTCCGTATGCTTTGTCGTAAAACGAGGACTCGTCCATGTCTTTAATGATACGTAAAATAATTGAGGTTGGTGTTGTTTTAATATCAATAGTAACTGTACTAACCTTTAGGGTGTATACAGGTAATCTGCTTTCGGTGCTATAAGTTTCCCCTTTTTTGTTAAAATAAGTGTTTATTTTTTCGGTTAGTTTATTGAATTCATCTAAAATGTAATTAGAATGAATTTCACAATAATATTCCTCAATAGGGAATTTTTCACTTATATTCTCTTCGGTTTTAGCAACCACCGATTTTGTTTCTAAATATGGTAATTTAACATCATCAAAAATAGTGATAAACTCCACTTTATATTTATAACCCACTTTTCCATCTTCAGTAAAAAGCTCTCGATTAAAATATTTTCTGTCAATGGATTTGTATGATTTCCATGTAATAACCGCATCGCGATCCTCAATGATAATGTAGTTATCAATATTTACATCAGCCTTTGGAGCCTCAATCGGAGTTTCGTTCGAGAAATCAAAGTCAAAATCAAAACCACCAAAATTACTTTCTAAGTGTGTTGTGGTTTCTGCATTTTTCAAATCAACATCCGGTATGTCAGTAATTTCTGTTTCTGTAACTGTTGGTTGTGTGATCTCGCTCTCTTCTGCCTTTTCAAAAAAAGTTTCGTCAACAAAAATAATCCCACTTCCTACAACAGGTTCATCAGCTTCTTTAATTTCGCGTTTAAAAATAGTAACATCATTAATTGGTTTTTCGTAATTAATTAGTTCTCTATAGTTTGTAGCATTAAAGCCCGTAAGATTTACCAAAATAGCATCTAAACTAGCGTAATTTGTAGCTAGGGTTGATACAGAAAGCATTTCTTGTCCTTTACTTTTTAAGCTTAACCAACAATTTGGTTTTTTATCATCGTATAAGCCATGGTGTTCAAAAACAATTTGATCAATTAAGTTGATATTTACTGATCCCTTAAAAGAATCGTTTTCGTATATAATGATTAAGTCTTCATTAATTTCAACAACCTGTGTAACTGAAACTAGTTCAGGAGTTAATTCTTGGCTGTCTGTCGTGCGTTTGAAAATAGAAAACATAATGATACTTGTAGTTGCTATATGCTATTTAATTATTACAATTTTTACTGTTAAAATATTTTAACGAAAATAAAATACAATTTGGTATATCTATTTTAAAAAACAAGTAGGTTTATTTTTTAAAATATAAGTCTAATAAATTTTGTGCAGCTTTAAAAGGTGAAATTTTGTTGGAGTTAACCAAAAGTTTTTGAATTTCTAGCTGTGAAATTATTTCTGGATTTTGATAAAATTTAGATTGAATTTGCTCGTTTATGGTTTCCATCATCCAATGTTGAGCCTGATCATTTCGGTTTTTATCAAAAAAAGAATTGTTTGTTGTTAAAAATAGATATTCTTCTATCATTTTCCAAATAGATTCAATACCATTTTTTTCGATTGCAGAACATAAGTGCGCGGTTGGTGTCCAGCCCGAAGCTTTAGTAGGAAATAAATGCAACGCTCGATTCACATCTAGCTTTGCAATTCGAGCTCTTTTTATGTTGTCACCATCGGCTTTATTAATCACAATGGCGTCTGCCATTTCCATAATACCACGCTTTATGCCTTGCAATTCGTCGCCAGCTCCAGCCAAATTTAACAATAAAAAAAAGTCAACCATACTGTGTACAGCGGTTTCCGATTGACCAACACCAACGGTCTCTACAATAATAGTATCAAAACCACAAGCTTCGCACAAAATAATACTTTCTCTGGTTTTGCGTGCCACACCGCCCAAACTATTTCCCGAAGCCGATGGCCGAATGTATGCGTTTGGATCTTTGACCAATTCTTCCATTCGAGTTTTATCGCCTAAAATACTTCCGCCCGAGATCGAGCTGCTTGGATCAACAGCAAGTACCGCAACTTTTTTTCCAATCGAGGTTAAGTAACTCCCAAAAGCTTCAATAAATGTACTTTTTCCTACTCCAGGAACTCCTGTAATACCAATTCGAATTGATTTATTTGCATACGGAATACAGGCCTGAATTACTTCGTTTGCTTTTTCTAAGTGCTCCGGATTGGTACTCTCAATCAGTGTGATTGCTCTACTTAATGCTACTTTATCTTGGTTTAATATATTCGTAATTAACTCTTGCGCCGTAGGAATTGTACGACGTAATTTTTTTATCTTATCTATAGCATTTGCACTGGTAATTTCGGGTGGAGTAATTCCGTCCATTTCATTAAGTGCAGACTTATTTAAATCAGTCATTTAAAAAATATATTAATGGAGCTAAAGTTACAATATTATCTAGTAATTTTGAAATGTTAAATCAGGTTCTATTCTTTAAAAAAATAAAAAGTGTCTAATATCTTATTAATCATTATTTGTTTATTAGTAGGTTTTCTATTAAAATCAAATAAAAATTTTCCTAAAGCTTCATACAAGGTTTTAAATCAATTTGTTATTTATATTTCAATGCCTGCTTTGGCAATGTATTACATTCCAAAACTAGAAGTTTCCGCTTCTTTAATATATCCTTTACTGGTAGCATGGCTCAATATTGGCCTTGCCTTTGTGTTTTTTAATTTTATAGGAAAAAAATATAACTGGTCAAAAAAATTAATAGGCTGTTTAATTATTTGTGCTGGATTAGGAAACACCTCTTTTGTTGGTTTTCCTATTATTCAGGCCCTATTTGGTGACGAAGGTATTAAAACCGCAGTAATTATTGATCAACCAGGAACTTTTGTTGTTTTATCAACCGTTGCAATTATAATTGCAACCAAATATTCCAGAGAGGGTACAACAAATCAAGAATCTATTTTTAAAAAACTAATTCAATTTCCTCCTTTTGTTGGTTTTTTAATAGGATTAATTTTAAACCTTTTTGGAACAGATTTTCCAACCGTTTTTCAGGACGTATTTAAAACTTTAGGAGCAACAGTTTCGCCTTTAGCTCTTGTAGCCGTTGGGATGCAATTGGAGTTTGATAAGCAAAGTAAACACTTTAAATTCTTAGCACTAGGATTATTTTTTAAGTTAATTTTGTTTCCGCTCTGCATTTTAACCCTATATGTTTTTATCTTTGGTGCAAGCGGACTAGCTATTGATGTTTGCATTATCGAGGCTGCTATGGCACCCATGATTACCGGAACAATTGTGGCTGCTAATTACGGATTAAAGCCCAAATTAAGTACCATGATGATTGGTTTTGGAATTCCAATTTCTTTCATCACCCTTACAATTTGGTATTATATTTTACAACTCATTTAAAAATGACAACAACTAAAACGGCTCAAAAAACAGCCTATTCTATATTATTTACAGTAGCTTTTGCGCACTGTATTAACGATTTATTACAAGCAACCATTCCGGCTATGTATCCGGTTTTAAAAGAAAGTTACCAATTAACCTTTGCCCAAGTTGGTTTAATTACTTTTGCCTACCAATTTACAGCATCTTTATTGCAACCTTTGGTTGGTATATATACTGATAAAAATCCCAAACCGTTTTCTCTTGCTGCCGCAATGGGCTTTACATTGGTAGGAATTTTATGTTTAGCCTTTGCAACTTCGTTTTATACCATTTTAGGATCTGTTGCCTTAATAGGTATTGGTTCTTCCATATTTCATCCCGAAGCTTCTCGTGTTGCATACTTAGGCTCTGGCGGAAAACGAGGTTTAGCACAATCTATTTTTCAATTAGGCGGAAACTTTGGTACCGCTTTAGGTCCTCTTTTAATCGCCTTAGTTGTAGCCTCAAAAGCACAAACCGAAATTTTAAAATTCTTAATTTTAGCCTTACTTGGTATCGCTGTTTTATTTTTTATAGGAAAATGGTATAACAAGCAAATCATTTTGGGGCACGTTAAGCCCAAATCTAATACAGGAGAAAGTCGTTTTTCATCAAAAACTATCAAAATTTCATTAGCAATATTAATAACTTTGATGTTTTCAAAGGCTTTTTATTTGGCCTCAATGACCAATTACTATACCTTTTATCTCATCAATAAATTTGGTGTCGGGGTCGAAAAATCACAGATTCTATTGTTCATATTTTTAGGATCAGTTGCTTTAGGAACCTTTTTGGGCGGACCACTTGGCGACAAATTTGGGCGCAAATACATCATCTGGATCTCCATTCTTGGTGCCGCTCCTTTTGCGTTAGCCTTACCGTACGTTGGTTTAAATGCAACGATCATTTTATCCGTATTAATCGGACTAATTATGTCCTCAGCTTTTTCTGCGATTTTAGTTTTCGCGCAAGAACTAATGCCTAATAAACTAGGAACTATCTCCGGAATTTTCTACGGTTTATCCTTTGGATTAGGCGGATTAGGATCAGCCGTTTTGGGGTATTTTGCCGATATGTATAGCATCGAAACCGTATATCAAATCACCGCATTTTTACCACTTTTAGGTATTTTTGCTTACTTTTTACCCAATATAAAACCTAATAAATAGGGCGTTACCCGCTTTTTAATGAGCGGGTCGTGCTATACGCACTCGCTACTGCTGCATTGCATTTCGCAGTGAGCTCAAACAAAGCTCCTAGCACTAACGCGCTTGCGCAAAACACCTAATACATCCTAAGCATAAACAATAATATAACATTTAATTATCTCTGTTTTTTGTTGTTTTTTAATAAATTTGAGTAATTTTATTCTTATTAACACTAAAAATAAGAGTATGTCTACACTAAGATTAGGAGATTTAGCTCCAAACTTTGATACAGAAACTTCCTTAGGTAATATTAATTTTCACCAATGGTTAGGTAATAATTGGGGAATTTTATTTTCACATCCTGCCGATTTTACGCCAGTTTGTACTACAGAATTAGGTACTGTTGCAAACTATCAACCAGAATTCGAAAAACGCGGCGTTAAAGTTATTGCTGTTAGTGTTGACGGAAAACAATCGCATTTAGAATGGATTAAAGATATTGAAGAAACCCAAAACGTAAAAGTAAATTATCCAATCATCGCTGATGAAAATAGAGTAGTAGCCGAGCTATACGATATGATCCATCCAAACGCAGACGATAAACTTACCGTTCGTTCGGTTTTTATTATCGATCCAGCAAAAAAAATCCGTTTAGTTTTAACTTATCCAGCATCAACAGGACGTAATTTTGACGAAATTATTCGCGTGGTTGATTCCTTACAATTGGTTTCACAATTTCCGGTTGCCACTCCAGCAAACTGGAAGGTTGGTAACGATGTTATTGTAGCCAATTCTATTGCGAGCTCAGAAATCGAGGCTAAATTTAATCAGGAATTCACTGAAATTAAACCGTATTTACGATACACAGCTCAACCAAAATAAGTACATTTGAGTATTAGATTTAAACATCCAATACCATGACGTCGACTTTAAAAAATATACCTAATACAATGATTGCCCAACTACAACAAATAGTAGGGCAATCATTTTTATTTTTAGACCAAGACATTTGCAAACAGTACGGCCACGACGAAACTGAGGATTTAAACTTTCCGCCTCAAATCGTTGTGAAACCTCAAAACACACAGCAAATTTCAGAAATTGTAAAACTTGCCAATCACTATCACGTTCCTGTTACACCCATTGGTGGGCGAACAGGTTTAAGTGGCGGAGCTCTTTCCATTCATGGTGGTATCGCATTATCAATGGAATTGTTTAATTCGATTTTAGAAATAGATGAGAAAAACTTACAAGTTATCACACAACCAGGCGTAATTACTCAGGTTTTACGCGATACTTTAGCCCAAAAGGGATTGTTTTATCCAGTGGATCCATCCAGTCAGGGAAGTTGTTTTATTGGCGGAAATGTTGCCGAAAATTCTGGCGGAGCCCGAGCCGTAAAATATGGCGTAACCAAAGATTACATTTTAAACCTTGAAGTAGTTTTACCAACAGGCGAAATTATTTGGACCGGCGCAAACACACTAAAAAACGCAACGGGATACAACCTAACTCAACTTATGGTTGGTAGCGAAGGGACATTGGGTATTGTAACCCAAATTGTACTTAAACTTTTACCATTACCAACTCACAATGTATTAATGTTGGTTCCTTTTTATCAAGCAACACAAGCTTGCGAAGCTGTTTCGGCTATTTTTAGAGCCGGAATTACACCAAGTGCATTAGAATTTATGGAACGCGATGCTATTACATGGACCATGAAATATGTTGACGGAGTAAACGTACCAGTAGGCGATAATATTCAGGCACATTTATTAATTGAAGTTGATGGAAATTACCCAGAAATTCTATTTCAGGAAGCCGAGAAAATAATGAACGTTTTAGAGAATTATGAAATTGACGAAATATTATTTGCTGATACCGAAGACCAAAAAAATGCTTTATGGAAACTACGTCGTGCCGTTGGCGAAGCTGTAAAATCCAATTCAATTTATAAAGAAGAAGATGCTGTTGTACCTCGATACGAATTACCCACTTTATTAAAAGCGGTAAAAGATGCCGGTAAAAAATACGGATTCCATTCGGTTTGTTACGGTCATGCTGGCGACGGAAATTTGCACATCAATATTATTAAAGGCGATATGAGCGATGCCGATTGGCAAACACAAGTTCCTAAAGGAATTGTTGAAATTTTTAAAGAAACGGTACGTTTAAAAGGGACATTGTCTGGTGAACACGGTATTGGTTTTGTCCAAAAAAATTATATGCCAATAGCTTTCTCTAAAGTCGAGCTAAGTTTAATGAAAGCCATTAAATCGGTGTTTGATCCCAACGGAATTTTAAATCCAGGTAAAATTTTTCCAGATGAAAATTAAAATCGACGGTTTTGTAATTGCCATTATTTGCACTGTTTTTGTAGCCTATTTTTTTCCGTTTTTTGGTACGGACCAAAGTCCAATCAATATTTCAAAGATTGCAAATATCGGTATAAGTTTTATTTTTTTGTTTTACGGTTTAAAACTAAGCAAACAAAAAATAACCTCTGGTTTACGAAATTGGAAGCTGCATGTAGTGGTTCAATTAGCCACCTTTTTATTGTTTCCCGTATTGGTTTTGTTGGTAAAACTTTTTGTTCCGCAAACAGAAATGAGCCAAACCATTTGGTTGGCCTTTTTCTTTTTAGCTTGTTTACCATCAACAGTTTCATCGTCGGTTGTAATGGTTAGTTTGGCAAAAGGAAACATTCCAGGAGCAATTTTTAACGCAAGCATCTCAGGGATAATCGGTATTTTAATTACACCACTTTGGTTGGGCCTATTTTTAAAAACCTCATCCTCCGATTTTGACTTTACCCAAACCTATATCGATTTGGTTTTGCAAATTTTAGTACCCATTATTTTGGGTTTATTTTTACAAAAATATTTAGGAGAATATGCCACAAAATATAACAAACAATTAGCCTTGTTCGATAAAGCAATTATTTTATTAATCATTTATAAAAGTTTTGCCCACGCATTCTACAGCGGTTTATTCAGCAACGTATCCCTACAAATTTTAGCCTTACTTGGCATAGGAGTTACCGTTTTATTTATCGCATTGTATTCAAGTTTAAGCATCGTTTGCCGCATTTTAAAATTCAGTAAAGAAGATACAATTACCGCTTTATTTTGCGGCTCAAAAAAATCCCTCGTTCACGGAACCGTTTTTTCGAGTGTCTTATTTAAAACCAGCACAACCTTAGGTATTATTTTGTTACCAATCATGCTTTATCACGCCATGCAGATAATCATAATAAGTTTTATTGCGCAAAAACTTAATGAGAAATAAATAACAAGACTGCCTTATTTTTAGGCAGTTTTTTTTTGCGTTCCCTGTACAAAAACTCCTAACGTCGTTTTTTACAGGTCGCGTGTTTCGCACTCGCTCTTTTTAATTTCGTTGCACTACATTAAAAAGGAGCTCACACAATGCTGCACCCGCTAACGCGAATTGGAACGGAAAAAGAAAAACTTTTACAAAATACTTTGTACTTGAACTGAAGGGTTTAAAGCTAAAATATAAAAGTGAGATTTTTTATTTGGCGGAGCGCGTTAGGGATTGAAGCGTTTGTTTGAGCACATTTTGTAATGAAATGTAAAAATTGCGAGCGCGAAAAGCCCGACCGCTCATTAAAAAGCGGTAACGCAAAAAAACAAACAAAAAACCGTAACGTTTTTGCGAAAAAACCGTAATCGGGTGTTTTTTATATGTTGTACATTTGCCGTAAGTTCATACAATATGAATTTGGTTTATTACAATTAGGGGCATTTTTGTAATATTTGTAAAAAAAAAGTATGTTAATAAAATTTAGTTTTCCCTGACTATATTTAAATTACTTATGTGAACACTTTTTAGAGTGTTTTTTCCTTAAAAAAAAGAGCTGATATAAAAATCAGCTCTTTTTTAATTTTATAGTTTTAAAAGTTTGGACACTTCTTTACCAAACAACTCTGCAATCACATTTTTTCGTGGCGAAAAGTTTATGAATTTCCAAGTGTTTTGTGTACTCGAATCCTGAATGCCAATTACAGTAATATCGTGTATGATATTGAATGTATTGCTTTTAGGATCAAAATTTACCTTTTTAGCATTCATACTCACTTTAAAATCGCTTGCCATTACGTTTGGATCGTTTACTGGGGATTTAAAGGTCATAAGAACTTGATTTTCGGCAATAATTTTCACAAATTTTCGACCGCCACTCTCAACAACTTCGTTAATTTTTATAGGCGTATTTGTAGAATTTGTAAGTATATTAAAATTTGGGTTTTGACTCAGGTTTTTATACATGTCTTGTAACATTTGCACAGTAACTTTCTCGAAAATTGCCGGATAAGTTAATGCGTGAGTTTGACTTGCATTTAATGAATTTGTTGCCTGAATGTAGGCTGTAAACTCTTTTTTAATTTGTTCTTGGTTTTGTCCTATCAAAAATTGTGTGGCTAATAGGAAGAATAGTAGTATTTTTTTCATGTTTGAAATATACAAAAAGTCTGTTAAAACCAAAATCATATTTTATGATGGAATTGGGGCGATATTATTTTGGGCAAATTTTATAAAAAGGAGTTCTGTTTGCTTAGAACTCCTTTTGTTTTTATTGAAAAACTAGTTTTTTAGGATTTTAAACGAATGCTCTATTTGCATATTTGTAATTCGAACAATGTATGTTCCGGTGTTTAATGAAATTAAACTTAGACTATGTTCGTCGTTGTTTGCTTTAATGGTATCGGTTACTACTAATTTCCCTTGGATGTCAAAAACATCAACAGTTGCGCTTTCTTCTAAAACTTGATCTAATGTTATGTTTAAAAAGTCTTTAGTTGGGTTTGGGTAAAAGCTTAGTTGTTTTGATTCAGTAGCAGTCATTCGAGCAGAAGCACATGAAATAGCAGTTCTGCTTAAGGTTCCGTTAGAGTTGTTTGTAGATCCCGAAGCGTTTTTAGCTACAATTCTGAATGTATAAGCTGTTCCCGCATTAATCAAATAGGTGTTTAAGAACGAAGTTCCTGTTTGGTTTTCTGCATATAAATTTCCGTTTCGATAAATATCATACGATGTTGCTCCGGCAGCCGCAGTCCAAGTTAAATTGATTGCGCTTTGTGTTCCGCTACAAGTTGCTGTAGCTGTTAAACTAAATGCTCCGGGAG
>CANRKI010000006.1 GCA_947631175.1 uncultured Flavobacterium sp. | reverse complement strand
TAAATGCTACACCATATTTTACTTTTCTTGTCATAAAAAATGCCCCCAAAAGTGTCTAACTTTTTGGGGGCAGTGTATTTATTCTGGGCTTTTTTATTGTTTATAAGATTAAAAAAAACAGCTTGGATTTTCCAAGCTGTTTTTTTTGATTGATTCTAAGTTTTAAAAATCGAATTCAGAAGTTGTTGTTCCAATTGTTGTATCTGTTTTGGTGGTGTCTGCCACAACAGGTACCCAACAATCTACTTTTGTTTTTAAGTCTTTTGGCCTTTCGAATGAAGCTTTTGAAACGCTGAGATTCTCATCTTCATAACATTTTTTCATGAATAATCCCCAAATAGGAAGTGCCATTGTAGCTCCTTGTCCATAAGTGGTTCTTCTAAAGTTAGCAGCTCTATCGTCGTTTCCAACCCAAACACCAGTTGCTAAGTTAGGAACCATACCAATAAACCATCCGTCTGAATTGTTTTGTGATGTTCCTGTTTTACCAGCAATAGGGTTTGTAAATTTATAAGGTAATCCGGTTACACGTTTGTATGAAGGACCTCCAGATCCATAGCGTAATCTCGCACCTGTTCCAGAATCGGTTACACCTTCTAGTAATTTTGTAATTACATAAGCCTTCTCTTCAGACATTACCTCGTTAACAACCGGATTATTTCGGTAAATAACGATACCGTTTTTATCTACAATTCTATCAATAATGTGCGGTTTTACAAATACTCCTTTATTAGCGAAAGTTCCAAATGCACCTACCATTTCACGAACGGTAATATCAACTGCACCAAGCGCAATAGCTGGTTGCTTAGGAATATCTGTTGTTACACCAAGTTGTTTAACTAAATCAATAACCTCTGATGGTCCAATCATATCAATTAACTTAGCAGAAACTGTGTTAATAGAATTTGATAATGCTTTTTTGTAGGTAATCATTCCTTTATAATCTCCATTTGAGTTTGTTGGATTCCAAGCTGCGTCGATATTCCATTTTCCTTTTGGCATATAAAAAGGCGCGTCTAAAATACTATCACATGGTGAAAGTTCTTTTTGTTCAAAAGCTGCTGCATAAACAAATGGCTTGAATGTAGAACCTACTTGACGAGCACCTTGGCCTACGTGGTCGTATTGAAAGTGTTTGTAATCTATTCCTCCAACCCATGCTTTAACATCACCAGTTTGTGGTTCCATAGCCATCATTCCAACTTGTAAAAAGTGTTTGTGGTAGCGAATAGAATCTAACGGAGTCATTATAGTGTCTTTGTAATTTTTCATTTTACTTAATTCAAACGAACCATCAGCAAAGTTTTTCTCCCATGCAAATACGCGCATAGGTGTTTTTATTTCAAACGATTTTCTGATTTGTTCATCAGAGAATCCTTTTTGTTTCATTATTTTCCAACGATCCGAATTTTTAATTGATCGTTCCATAATTCTATCAATTTCAACACTTGTAATTCGATTAAACGGAGCTGTTTTATTGTTTTTATGTTCAATAAAAAACTGTTCTTGTAAGTTAGATAAGTGTTGGACAACCGACTCCTCAGCATATTGCTGCATTCTTGAATCAATTGTAGTGTAAATTTTTAAACCATCTCTGTAAATATCGTATTCCGTTCCGTCTGGTTTTGGGTTGTCTTTAACCCATTGGCGAAGTTCATCTCTTAAATACTCTCTAAAATAAGTCGCATTTCCTTCGCTATGACTTTCAGCTTTGAAGTTTAAAGAAAGTGGCTTTTTCTTTTCTGTTTCTGCTTGTTCTTTTGTGAGATATTCGTTTTTAACCATTTGGTTAAGTACTACATTTCTGCGTTCTAAAACCTTTTCAGGTCTTTTATTTGGGTTAAAAAGCGATGGATTTTTCAGCATTCCAACAAACATTGCAGCTTCATCAATAGTAATGTCTTCTAATCTTTTCCCTAAATAAACTTGTGCGGCAGAACGAATTCCTACGGCGTTGTTCACAAAGTCTGTACGATTTAGGTACATGGCAATGATTTCTTGTTTGGTATATTGGCGCTCTAATTTAGTAGCGATAATCCATTCTTTTAATTTTTGAACCACACGCTTAACTAAATTTTTATCTCCTTCTCCGTGAAATAAAAGTTTAGCCAACTGTTGGCTAATAGTACTTGCCCCACCCGATTGTCCAACTGATGTTATGGCACGTATGGTACCACGAGCATCAATTCCTGAGTGATCGTAAAAACGCTCGTCCTCGGTTGCGACTAACGCATTAACTAAATGTTTAGGTAAGTCGTTGTATTTGATGTTAACTCTATTTTCTAAATAGAATTTACCGATTACTTTATTGTCGCTCGAAAAAATTTCGGTTGCTTGATTCGAATTTGGATTTTCTAACTGATCAAAAGTTGGCATTTTACCAAAAAGTCCCCAATTGGCGAATAAAAAGAAAAGCACTATAACTGAGGCTCCTATTCCTATAATTAACCAGAACTTTTTAACGTACGCGCTAAATGATTCTTTTTCGCTGTTATTATTCATCATTGTTTGTTTTTTCAATTCTAAATCCAACTTCGGTAATTCCGTTCAGTTCTTTTACTCCTTTAACTTTACCTGTTTCTCTTACGGCTTGATAAATTCGGTATTTATACATTCCTATTTCAGGTAAATTTTGATCTTCTTTAAACCAAAGTTTACTTTCTTTTATATCCGAGAATCCATTTCCAAGTAAAGTTCCGTCTGGTTTTGCCATCAAATACTCGAGGGTATCTACTGTGATTGTTTTATTTGGTGTATGAGTCTCGACTATTAAAAATAGGTTGTGAAAAGGGAAATCTTTATTAGCTCGCATATTTATAAAGTAATTATACGGTGTAATGGTGTCTTTGTTTTCGTATTCAAAAACAAAGGCTTCGTCAGAGTTCCATCCCTTATCTATACTAGCGTATTGGTCGTAAACACGTGCTTTATCACATGAAATTAAACTGATTAAAGCAATGATTGCAATACTTAATGTTTTACTCTTTAGTAACATTATTTTTATCAGGCGATTGTTTGTTATTAGACTTCGGTTTATTTTTTATGTTTTGATTTTGGCGATTAGCTGGATCTTGTTTTTCTTTTGTTATGTTTTGCTTGTTCGGGTTGTTATTGTTTTTATTTTTATTGTTTGGCCTTGGTTTATTTTTTTTAGCTCTTGCCTCAGGATCACCAACTTCGTTTGTTGGTTTATTGTTTGGGGTTTGCTCTAATTTAGGCTCTTTTTTAATGCGTTCTGGACGTTCTGTTCTTTCTGTTCGTTCCGGTCTTTCGTTTTTATTAAAACGTTGTTTTTCAGAATTTGTAGTAGAAGTAGGTTTTGCAGTTGCATTTTTACCTACTATTTTCTTCTTCTTAGTTGTTTTATTTTTTTTCTTAGGTTGATCAAATCTAGTGATTGAGTCCTGTCCAACCGCGTTTTGGAAGTTTTCAGATTTTTCAATTAGATTCTCATCTGCATAATCCTCGATGGTAGAAATGATGATGTCTTTTTTATTGAAATCAATAATTTCCTTTACTTGCTCAACAGATAAAACATACCAATGTGCTGGATTATTTGGATAAGCGAACCACATTAATTTTTTAAAAATATCAATTTTTTGACAGTTCGCATCTCCTTTTTCTGTATACAATTTTGTTTCCATTGACGGGAAATCTTGTAAAGCATCTAAGTAAGTATCTAACTCGTAATTTAAACAACATTTTAATTTGCCACACTGTCCCGCTAATTTTTGAGGATTTAAGGACAGTTGTTGATAACGAGCTGCTGCTGTATTAACAGATCTAAAATCGGTTAACCAGGTCGAGCAACACAACTCACGCCCGCAAGATCCAATACCACCTAGGCGAGCCGCTTCTTGTCTAAAACCAACTTGTTTCATCTCGATTCGTGTACTAAATTCTTTAGCAAAATCTTTGATTAATTGTCTAAAGTCGACACGATCGTTTGCTGTATAGTAAAAAGTCGCTTTAGAACCATCTCCTTGAAATTCGATATCCGAAATTTTCATTTCAAGATTTAAATTAATTGCTAGTTCACGTGCACGAACCTTCATAGGTTCTTCTCTATTGCGAACTTCCTGCCAAATATCAATATCTTTTTGCGAAGCTTTTCTGTATATTTTTAAAACTTCTCCGTTTGGATCTGCGTTCTTTTTTTTCATTTGAACTTTTACAAGTTCTCCAGTTAAAGTTACGGTTCCTATATCGTGACCAGTTGCGGCCTCTGTTGCAATAACATCTCCAATTGATAGGGTTAGATTTTCATGATTTCTATAAAAATCTTTTCTTCCATTTTTAAAACGTACCTCAACACAATCAAAAATTTGTTGTCCGTTTGGTACGGCCATGTTTGACAACCAGTCAAACACGGTTAACTTGTTACAGCTATCTGTACCACAAGTTCCATTATTTTTACAGCCACGCGGAGTTCCATCGGCACTCTTTGTGGCACAACTACTACATGCCATATTTTTATTTATATAGATCGTGGATAATCCACTACGATTCAAAAAAAATTTATCTGTAAAGATATTATTTTTTAGGTGATTATCATGAAATAAAATGCAAAACAAGTAGCTTAAAGTGAAAAAAAATCAAGAACTTCTAGTTTTACTTTATTTTTATTAATAAAACGATATGAAATAGCTTTATTTTTTAGATAAAAACAAAAAAAGCTCGGTTTTAACCGAGCTTTCTTAAAATATTTATTTTTTAGATTACCAAATTTTAACACGTTGCTCAGGAGCAATGTATAATTTGTCACCTTCTTTAATGTCAAACGCTTGATACCATTGTTCTACGTTTTGTAGTGGTACGTATGCACGATACATTCCTGGAGCGTGAGGATCTGTTTTAACTTGGTTTTTAATAGCCTCGTCACGAGATTTAGTTCTCCAGATTGTTCCCCATGAAATAAAGAAACGTTGTTCTGGAGTGAACCCGTCAATTAAACCTGGATTCCCATTTTTGTTTAAGAAAATTTGTAAACCATCGTACGCAGCTTGTACACCACCTAAGTCACCAATATTTTCTCCTAAAGTAAATTTACCATCAACAAAAATACCTGGAAGAGGCTCTAGTTGCGAGTATTGATCTGCTAAACTACCTCCTAATTGTGTAAATTGTTTTAAATCTTCATCAGTCCACCAATTTTCAAGGTTTCCTTCTGCGTTGTAGCGAGAACCTGAGTCATCAAAAGCGTGAGAAATTTCGTGACCAATTACAGCCCCAATTCCTCCGTAATTTACAGCTTCATCAGCTTTGTAATCATAGAAAGGAGGTTGTAAAATTGCAGCAGGGAAAACAATTTCGTTGTTTGCTGGGTTAAAGTATGCATTTACAGTTTGTGGAGACATTCCCCAACGTGTTTTATCTACAGGTTTACCGTAATCAGCAATGTTCTCAGCAAATCTCCAAGCTCCTACGTTTTTAGAGTTCGTATAGTAAGAACCTCCGTTTTTAGGCGATTTTATTTCTAATTTAGAGTAATCTTTCCATTGGTCTGGATATCCAATTTTTACTGTAAATTTTCTGATTTTTTCTTTAGCACCTTCTTTAGTTGCTTTTGTCATCCAAGGCAATCTATCCACACGATTTTCGAATGCAACCATTACATTCTCAATCATATCTTTTGCTTTTTCTTTCGCTTCAGCTGGGAATTTTTGCTCAACATATAACTTACCTAAAGCCTCACCTACAGTTCCGTTAACCACTTGTAACGCTCTTTCTTCATTAGGGCGCTGTGCAACGGCACCTTGTAAGGTTTTGCTGTAAAAATCAAAATCAGCTTGATCGATAGCCGTTGTTAAAACGTTTGATGATTTGTTGATTAAAGTCCAACGCATGTACGCTTTTAAATCGTCGATAGAAGCTGTTTTGAAAATACTTTCTAAAGCTTTCATATAATTTGGCATTGATACAATAACTTGATCAACATTTGCTAAACCAGCCGCTTTTAAATAGGCAGCCCAATCTACAGATGGCGTTAATTTTTTTAACTCAGCCACAGTCATTGGATTATATGTATTTCTGCGATCACGACGAGCTACACGGTCTAAGCGAGCTTCTGCCATTTTAGTTTCTAAAGCTAAAACTTTAGCAGCTTGTTTGTCTGCTTCTGCTTTTGGTACTTCTAAAAACTGTAACATTCTAGAAACGTGTGCTACATATTTTTCTCTTTTTTCTTTAGAATCTGCATCTTGCGAAACATAATAATCACGATCTGGTAAACCAATACTACCTGGAGAAACGTAAATTACATTTTTGTTTGAATCTTTAGCATCTGAGCTTACGTATATTCCGTAGTATCCCAGGCTATTACCTGTTGCAATTAATTCTTTTTGTAAATTAACTACATCTTTTGTTGATTTTAATTTATTAATTTTAGCTAAATCTTGACGAATAGGATCAATTCCTGCTTTATCTCTTGCCTCAAAATCTAAAAACGATAAATACATATTTACAGCTTTTGCCTGATCCGAATTTGGGTCTAAGTTTGTATTTGCAACAGCTGCTTTTAAAATATTTAACGCATCGATATCTGTATTTTGACGTAACTCGTCAAAACTTCCCCAACGAGTACGGTCTGAAGGAATTTCTGTGTTATCAGACCAAGTTCCATTTACGTATCTAAAAAAATCATTTCCTGGTTTAACCGATTGGTCCATGTAACCTAAGTTAATTCCAACTCCTTTTTTATTTTGAACTACATTTTGTTCTTGCACTGGTTTATCTGTAGATGTAGTAGCTCTTTTGGTAGAATTACAGCTCATCATTGCTAAAGTAGCAGCAGATAATACAAATAATTTTTTGTTCATTACTATTTAAGTTAGTGTTCTTATTAACAAATATAAAGATATCTGAAAGATAACGCCAAAGTTTTTAACACACAAATTTTATATTAAGCTTGCATTTATATTAGTTTTAACCTCATAATCAAAAGGCTTTTGTATTTTTGTAAAAAAATATAAAGTTCTATGTTAGAATTATTTAAAAAATACCGACTTTTTTTTTTAGTTATGTTTGCATTATCAGCAATTATTCTTACTTTATTTTACAATGCACTAAAACCTCAAAAACAATTACCAATATACACCCCAAGTATGGTAAATGCAGAGATGGTAGACTCTACCATACAGCACATTGCAAATAAAAAAATGCACCATATTGCTGATTTTGAGTTTACCAATCAAAACGGAAAAACAATTACCAATAAAGATTACGAAAACACAATTTATATTGCCGATTTCTTTTTTACTACCTGTCAAACCATCTGTCCAATTATGACAGATAATATGGTTTGGGTACAAGATCAAATACAACAGATGGATGATGTGAAAATTTTATCACATACAGTAATTCCGGAGATCGATACACCTGAAGTTTTAAAAGCATACGCTTTAAAAAAGGGAGTAAATGAAGAAAAATGGAACTTAGTTACAGGCAAAAAGGAAGATATTTATTATATTGCTAGAAAATCGTATTTGGCTGTTAAAACTGGCGACCCAAGTCAAATGTATGATATGGTACATACTGAAAATTTTATTTTAGTTGATAAAAAAAGACGCGTTAGAGGCTTTTATGATGGAACTAAAATGGAAGACATGGAGAAACTTATAGAAGACATAAAAATATTGAGAGATAAAAATTAAAAATTTAGAAACTATTTTCTAAATTTTTTTATTCAAAATCCAAAACTAAATTCAATCTAAATAAAAATGAGAACGCTTGATACCCTAGAAATCAATCAAAAAGCAATTATTTCAGAGTTTGAAGAAACTACAATTCCATTAAAGTTAGTCGAAATGGGATGCTTCCCAGGCAGTGAAGTTTTAGTGATAAAAAAAGCATTATTAGGATGCCCAATCTACCTAAAAATAAACGATACTTTTTTAAGTATTCGTAAAGAATTAGCAAAAGAAATCTCTATCGAATTAATTAAACAATAATGACTACACCTATTAAAGTCGCACTTATTGGTAATCCAAACGTTGGAAAAACATCGGTTTTTAACGCCTTAACGGGTTTAAACCAAAAAGTAGGAAATTACCCAGGAATTACTGTTGACAAGAAAACAGG
Source organism: uncultured Flavobacterium sp. (assembly GCA_947631175.1). GTDB lineage: Bacteria > Bacteroidota > Bacteroidia > Flavobacteriales > Flavobacteriaceae > Flavobacterium. The sequence goes on along the minus strand of CANRKI010000006.1, from coordinate 40,881 downwards.
AATTTGCAAAATTGATGATGAAACTAAAGCAGAAATTATTGATTTACCAGGAACATACTCCATAAATCCAACCTCTTTAGATGAAGAAGTAGCCTTAAAATTACTCGTTGAAACCAATCATTCTGACAAACCAGATGTAGTTGTTTTAGTTGCCGAAGTAGAGAATTTAAAACGAAATTTACTTTTGTTTTCTCAAGTTAAAGATCTTGGTTTCCCAACTATTTTAGCTATTAATATGGCTGATAGAATGACAGCAAACGGAATTACTATTGATGTTGAGGCTTTAGAAAAAAAGTTTGATACAAAAATTGTATTAATTTCTGCTAAAGGAAATACAGGTACAAACGATTTAAAGCAAGCAATTAAAAACTATAAAAGTTTAGCTACAAATTCTGTATTTGATATTACAAGTATCGCCACAGAAGAACATAAAATTACAGATTATTCGCATTGGTTATTACAAACTATCGAAAACGATAAAAAAGAAGTTCCAGATTCTAAAATTAAAAAGCTACAGCATTTAGAAACGGTTAAACGCTACCAAATTATAAACGAATTTTTAAAAAATAATTACAAAAAAGATTCAAGTACGGCAACAGGTTTACGTTATAAATTAGATGCTATTTTAACGCATAAAGTTTGGGGGTATGTCATATTTTTTGGAATCATGCTATTGGTTTTTCAATCTATTTTTGAATGGTCAAGCATCCCAATGGATTTTATAGACGAAACTTTTGCAACTTTTAATGACTGGCTTAAAAATACTTTACCAGCCGGAAAATTAACCGATTTAATTACCGATGGTTTAATAGCCGGTATTAATGGTGTTGTAATATTTATCCCGCAAATTGCAATTCTGTTCCTTTTCATTTCTATTCTTGAAGAATCAGGATATATGAGTAGAGTTGTTTTTTTAATGGATAGAATAATGCGACCTTTTGGTTTAAATGGTAAATCAATCGTTCCGCTTATATCGGGAACGGCTTGTGCGATTCCAGCCATCATGTCGGCTCGAAATATCGAAAACAATAAAGAACGATTAATTACCATGTTAATCACACCATTTACAACTTGTTCGGCTCGTATTCCAGTTTATGTAATTATTATTTCGCTGGTAATTCCAGATACTAAAGCTTTCGGATTTCTTACTTGGCAATCTTTAGTAATGACAGCCATGTATTTATTAGGTTTCTTAGCTGCAATATTATCAGGTTGGATACTAAGTAAATTTATAAAATCTGACAGAAAAAGTTATTTCATTTCTGAAATGCCAGAATATAGAGCACCTATTTTTAAAAATGTTGCTTATAATGTTTGGGATAAAACTAAAGCCTTTGTTTTTGGAGCGGGAAAAATAATTTTACCATTATCGGTTTTACTTTGGTTTTTAGGGACGCATGGAACAACAAGTTTTGATAATGCAGAACAGATTATAACAACGCAATATGCTTCTCAAAATCTTTCAGAAGATATTATGGCTGATAAAATAGCAGCTTTTCAACTTGAAAATTCGTATATGGGCCACATTGGTAAGGTTATTGAGCCAATAGTTACTCCGTTAGGATACGATTGGAAAATTGGAATTGCTGTATTAACGTCTTTCTCTGCACGTGAAGTATTTGTTGGAACATTAGCTACAATATACAATATTGGAAGTCACGCCAAAGACGAGGATTTTACATTAATTTTAGATGTTATGCGTAACGAAGTTCGTGCTGATGGAACTCCAGTATTTACACTTGCAACAGGTGTTTCGATTTTACTTTTCTACGCTTTTGCAATGCAATGTATATCAACTATTGCAATTACACGTAAAGAAACAAATTCGCTAAAATGGACAATTTATCAAGCTGTTGGGATGACGGTTTTTGCTTATATTGTTTCGTTTTTAGCGTATCAAATACTTAAATAAAAAAATTATGGACACGCAAAGTATCATTGCCTATTGCATTGTAGGCTTAACAGTTATATATCTTATTTATAAAAAAATTTTTAAAAAGAAGGATAAAAACGACAACTGTGGTACAGATTGCGGTTGTGGAAAATAAAAAAATCGAGCTTTGGATAGCATCCAAAAGCTCGATTTTTTTATTCTGTTTCCTGAACAATTATATTTACTTTATATTCTTCTAGGTCAATATTATTTGATTTTGAAAGACGCTTTGAAGAAGCGTCAACCAACTTGTAAACATATTTAGATTTATTAGTGTCTAAAAATTTATTAATCCATTCTATATCTGAATTTGAGATAGCGTTTAAATTTATTTGGCGTTCCTCTAATAATTCCTCGTTTAAAAAGGCGCCTAGTTTCACTATTAGTTGTCCTTGCCAAACACAATCCACATCTTTTGGACAACGACTATCTTCAATCACTTCTGTAACTTTAAATGGATGGTGCCCATTTTCTGTAATTTGTTGTTTTACAATTTCGGTTTGTTGCACTTTTTTGTTTGTGTTACAAGATAAAAGAGTAAGTAACAATATTATTGAAGAAAATAATATGCTGTTTTTCATTTTTTTTGATTTGTTTAAAGATACATATTTTTTAAATGCAATTGCGCTAGCGCGTTAGTGATGGAAGCTTTGTTTGAGCTCACCGCGAAATGAAATGTAGCGGTAGCGAGTGCGAACAGCACGACGCGTATAAAACGACGTTAGGAGTTTTTGTGCGCGGAACGCCCAGAATTTATCCTAAAGCTACATCTAAAATCATCATAACAACAAAACCTGCAATTAAACCTAAGGTTGCGATATCGTTATTACCGTTTTGCTGGGTTTCTGGAATCACCTCTTCGACCACTACAAAAATCATAGCACCAGCCGCAAAAGCCAAAGCGTAAGGTAAAATTGGTGTGAAAAAAGCTACAGACATGGCGCCAATAACAGCGGCAACTGGCTCAACCAATGCAGAGGCTTGACCGTAAAGAAAACTTTTTCGACGGCTCATTCCCATTCTGCGTAACGGCATGGCTACAGCAATACCTTCGGGTAAATTTTGAATTCCAATTCCAATGGCTAATGTAACTGCGCCGGCAATGGATGCTTCTGGAATTCCCGCAGCTACACCACCAAATAAAACCCCAACGGCTAAACCTTCGGGAATGTTATGTAATGTAATTGCTAAAACTAAAAGTGTGGTTTTTTGCCAACCCGATTTTACTCCTTCGGCGGTATCTTCTGGATGATTTATATGTAAATGTGGTAAAATTTTATCGAGCGAAAATAAAAAAAGTGCGCCGCCAATAAATCCTAAAGCAGCAGGCATAACTTTTGTAAAACCTTCGCCTGGACTCATACCAATTGCTGGATTTAATAAACTCCAAAAACTTGCCGCGATCATTACTCCGCCTGTAAATCCAAGCATTCCGTCGAGAAAAACTTGATTTAATTTTTTAAAAAAAAGCACAGTTGACGCTCCCAATGCAGTTAATCCCCAAGTAAATAATGTAGCATAAAATGCTGCTAAAACCGGAGAAATACTTGAAAAATAAGTAATTATGTGTTCCATATTATTTTACGTATAAGTTTGTCGCTATTTTATTAGACAGCATTATTTGCTGGCCGTTTATTGTTATGGTTAAGCTAGAATCAAAATCTTCTTTATCGATAATTACAATTGCAGAACCTAATGCGATTTTGTTTTTATCGAGATACTGTAAAAACTCGGATGAAGTATCTTTTACACCTACACAAATTAAAGGTTTGTTAGTTGGTGCATCAGAAAGTAAGAATTTTTCTATTTTAACAATCTCACCATTTCTGTCCGGAATAGGATCTCCGTGCGGATCGTGTGTAGGAAAACCTAAAAATTCGTCTAAACGACTAATTAGTTTTTCAGATTTAATATGTTCTAATTCTTCGGCTACTTCGTGTACTTCGTCCCAAGAGAAATTTAATTTATCAACCAAAAAAACTTCCCATAATCGGTGATTTCTAATAATCATTTTAGCTTCACGTTGTCCAATTTCGGTCATTTTAACACCTTGATAGCGTTGGTAATCAACCAATTCTTTATCGGCTAACTTTTTAATCATGTCTGTAACGGATGAAGCTTTCGTTTCCATCATCTCGGCAATGGCATTGGTGCTAACTCCTTTGGGCTGAGCTTGTGATAAATGATATATAATTTTTAAATAATTTTCCTCAGAATGTGTCATTACTTTTTTTATTTGAAACAAATATAATGTTTTTTTATTCAAAATATATTTTTAGATTTGTCTAAAATTAATTTATAACTACTCTAAACCAAATGAAATTTATACTTTTACATTTTGGATTACTTATAGTTTCGACTTTCAGTTTTGCACAAAATAAAATTTCGGGAATTGTAAATCTGGAAAATCAAGGATTAGAAGGAGCTTCGGTACAAATCGAAAGTCTAAAAATAGGACAGCAAACGGATGACAAAGGAAAATACAGTTTATCTGATATTCCAGACGGAACGTATAAAGTTACCGCAAGTTTTGTTGGATTAAAGTCGGCAGTTAAAACTATTAGTCTAAAAAATAAACAAAATACAATTGTAAATTTTGAACTGGATTTTGATGATGCTTTAGATGAAATCGTGGTTTCTGGAACCATGCGCGCTGTGAGCCGCATTGATAGCCCGATGCCTGTAGATGTGATTCAGAACGAATTTTTCCTGAAAAATCCAACCGCAAATATTTTTGAAGGTTTACAAACCGTTAATGGGGTAAAACCGCAAATTAATTGTAGTGTTTGTAATACTGGTGACATTCATATTAACGGATTAGAAGGTCCATACACCATGGTTTTGATAGACGGAATGCCAATTGTAAGTGGTTTGTCTACAGTTTATGGTTTATCTGGAATTCCAAATTCATTAATCGAACGTGTCGAAATTGTTAAAGGTCCAGCATCTTCATTATACGGATCCGAAGCTATTGGAGGTTTAATAAATGTTATTACAAAAGATGCATTTAAAACGCCTCGCTTTTCGGCCGATATTTTTTCAACCTCTTGGGCAGAAACCAATATCGATTTAGGTTACAGCGCCAAAGTAGGGAAGTGGGCTACCGTTTTAACCGGAGTTAACGCCTTTTATTACGACACACCAATTGATAATAACAACGATAATTTTACAGATTTAACCTTACAAAAACGTGCCTCAGTTTTCCAAAAATGGGATTTTAAACGTAAATCCGGAAAAGCATTTTCTTTAGCCGGACGCTACTTTTACGAAGACCGTTGGGGCGGCGAAATGCAATGGAATAAAAGCTATCGCGGTGGAGATGAAGTGTACGGCGAAAGTATTTATACAAACCGTTGGGAAATGTTAGGTAATTACGAGTTTAATACGAATATTCCGCTAAAAGCTAACTTTTCGGTAACGCATCACGACCAAAACTCGGTATATGGCGACATACCTTATTTAGCCAAACAAACCATAGGTTTTGGGCAGTTAATTCACACCAAAACTTACGGAAAGCATGATTTACTTTTAGGTACAGCTTTTCGCTACAATTATTACAACGACAACACACCAGCAACTGCAAGCGCAGACGAGTATTGGATGCCAAGTATTTTTGTACAAGACGATATTAAGTTAACCGAAAAACAAAACCTTTTACTTGGTGCACGTTACGATTACAATTCCAATCATGGGAGCATCTTTACACCACGTATTGCATACCGCTACAAGTTTACAGATTTTGATGTGTTACGTATTAACGCCGGAACCGGTTTTAGAGTGGTAAATTTATTTACCGAAGATCACGCTGCATTAACCGGATCTCGTGATGTAATTATTGCTAACGAGCTTAAACCAGAACAATCGTACAACGTAAATCTTAACTATTTAAAAAAGATATACGGCGATTCTGGAAATTACTATAGTTTCGAGGCAAGTACTTGGTACACTCATTTTACCAACCAAATTATTCCGGATTACGACACGCATCCCAACCAAATTATTTACGATAATTTAGACGGATATGCCGTATCCAAAGGAATCAGTTTAAACGCCGATGCAACTTTAACTAACGGATTAAAATTAATGCTTGGGGTAACCGCTATGGACGTTAATAAAACCGAGAACAGCCAAACCACACGTCAAATGTTAACCGAACGTTTTACAGGTACTTGGAGCATTGCTTACGACATTCCTAAAACAAACTTAACCATCGATTATACGGGTAATTTATACGGCGGCATGCGTTTACCAACATTAGGCGAGCTCGATCCGCGCCGAGATCATTCTAAACCATTCTCTATTCAAAACATACAAGTAACCTATAAAGGTTTAGCTAATTTTGAATTTTATGGCGGTGTAAAAAACCTTTTAAACTGGACCGTGAACAAAGGAAACCCATTTGTAATTGCACGCGCGAACGACCCCTTTGATCGCGGTGTCGATTTCGATAACAACGGAAACGCCATTGCAACACCTTCCAACCCGTACGCCTTAACTTTCGACCCAAGTTATAGCTACGGAACTAACCAAGGAATCCGCGGATTTGTTGGCGTACGTTACAACTTAAAATAACAAAAACTCCTTTAGCAAACGGTAAAGGAGGTTTTTTATATTTATTATTTTGGGCATTCCGCTACAAAAACTCCTTTCGTCGTTTTTTAGCGGTCGCGCTTTTCGCACTCGCTCTTTTATTCCATTTCATTACATAAAAAGGAGCTCAAACAAATGCTACAATCGCTCATGCTTATTTGTAATACGAGGTATTTTTAAAATCTTTAATTAAACGTTTGTAAGCTTTATTTAAAATAGTTTTAGACGAGTTCGAAAAGTTAACTTTGTTATTATCTATATTTCTGCCTGCTGTACCTGTAATTTTTTGATTATAAACTTCCTCTAAGGTATTTAAATCGTAAACCACCATTCCAAAATAACTTTCATTGGTTTCCTGCATATCAAATTGTCGCATACTGTTAGACAATCCAACCGAACCTAAATCATTAGATACTTGTTTGGCACGCATTAAAATTAAATAATCTTGTTGGGTAGTTGTTTTTAGCAATTGTAAAATTTCTTTACTTACGGGTAACGATAATTGCATCGGGAACCCCATATTACTAACTCGAGGAAAATAAGTAAAACGCGATCCAAAAATTTCTGTAAAATCTTCTAAAGCTTTTAATTCATAATCATAATGATACTCTTTAGAAGCATCTATTTTATATAACAACCATTTACCAGAAGTTAAATCCAAATGACCTTTTGTATAAGAGTTTTCTTTTAAAAAATTAGTCATTGAACACGAAGTAAGAACTAAGGCAGATAGTAATAAGAATAAGGCTTTTTTCATGATAAATAGTAGTAAATTAATTTATGAAAGATAGCAATTTATATTAAACAAAAAAACCTTCAGATTGCTCTGAAGGTTTTTGAGGCATCTAGCGGATTCGAACCGCTGTAGACGGTTTTGCAGACCGCTTCCTAGCCACTCGGACAAGATGCCCTTTGTTATTTCGATTGCAAATATAGAACTGTTTTTTTAATTTACAAACTTTGAAAGTGGTAAAATTGCAATAAAATTAGCGTCTTTGCTCTAAAATTACTGTAACTCGTTCAACATCACCACCAATAGGCGGATTAATTTTTGAAACCTCAACAATCGTTTTATCCACCTGATGTATTTCGGCCAAAACTCGTGTGTTTATACGTTTTGCAACATGCTCTAAAAGTTTAGAACGAATGGCCATTTCTTCGGTTACAATTTTGTTTAAGTGCACATAATCTACCGTATCAATTAATTCATCTGTATCACACGATTGCGAAAAATCTGCCTCTATAGTTAAATCAACCGTGTAATCTGATCCTATTTTACTTTCTTCGACCAAACAACCGTGATAAGCAAAAACACGTATATTTTTTAAACGGATAGTTCCCATTTTACCTTTGTTTATTTTTTGACTCCAAAAATAGCACAATTTATTTAAGTAATAATTATTTAAAAACCTGAAAACTGTAATTTTGAATTTTAAAAATAAAAGTTCAGAAACAACAAGCTTTATATTTACAAGAGGTAAAAAAAGTTTAATGACAATAAATCATTAAGCTTTTAAATTAATTAAAATATTTTTAACAACTTACAACTCGCGCACAAACAGTCGCGCTAAGTGTATTACGTTTAATTCTGATATCCATACATTTTCCTGAACTTAGACTATTAGTTAATTGTTTAACAGCTGTTTCGGTTTCTTTTTTAACACAATCTTCACTTCTACATGTTGCAAATTTTTGCCAGCCATCACCCGCTTTTCCGCCACAATCTGCATTGTCGTCAGACCCTTCTAATGGCGGATTTGTACCATAAATTGGCGTTATTTCAATAAGTTCTTCTCCAATTTTAATATCTACTCCATCGTAGTTTTCTAAGTTTTTATCAGAACTAATTTCTTTTTTTGATACACCAGAATTGATATTGAAGCTATAAAGCTCAGACACTACATTATTTAATAACGAATCTACATTTACCTCTGAACGTTTAAATGTAGTAGGTTTATCAAAATTTAATTTAGGGCTAAAACTTATACTTTTTGTTAGGTTTAAATTTTGTGTGTTTTCAGTGCTTTCATCTGAAGAACAAGAATAAAACCCTATTGCCATGACAAACAATAAGTAAACAATATTAATTTTTTTCATAAAATTAATATTTAAATTGTTAATATTTAAATGTACATAAAAATTAAATACAAACAACTTTTTTTTATTTTTTAAAATGAGCGATAGAGGCGGTATCCTTTTGTGTAGCGTAGCGAAGCAAAAGATTAAGCCGAAAGCGCGACCTATAGAAAACGACGTAAGGAGTTTTTGTATAGGGCATGCCGTAATGAATTAAAAAGTATTGATTTAGGTTATTTTGGTGTTTAGAAAGTGAAGAAAATTTGGTAAATTTGTATTCTTAATTCAAGAAAAATGTCGACAAAAGAAAAATCATTGAATTTTATAGAGCAAATCATTGAAGAGGATTTAAAAAATGGTTTGTCACAAGATAAATTACGTTTTCGTTTTCCGCCGGAACCTAATGGGTATTTACACGTTGGGCACGCTAGTTCTATTTGCTTAAACTTTGGTTTAGGTTTAGATTATAAAGCGCCGGTTAATTTACGTTTTGACGATACTAACCCTGCTAAAGAAGAGCAGGAGTTTGTGGATGCTATTAAACGTGATGTGGAGTGGTTAGGTTTTGAATGGGATCAGGAGGTTTATGCGTCTGATTACTTTCAAGAATTATACGATTGGGCGGTACTTTTAATTAAAAAAGGGAAAGCTTATGTTGATAATTTATCTGCCGAAGAAATTGCAAAGCAAAAAGGTACGCCAACGCAAGCAGGTGTGAATTCGCCAAACCGTGATCGTTCGGTTGAGGAGAATTTAGATTTATTTGAAAGAATGAAAAACGGCGAATTTGCCGAAGGTGAATATATTTTACGTGCTAAAATTGATATGGCATCATCTAATATGTTGATGCGCGATCCTATTATGTACCGTATTATTAACGCTAGCCATCACCGTACAGGAGATGATTGGAAAATTTATCCAATGTACGACTGGGCGCATGGAGAAAGTGATTATATTGAACAAATTTCGCACTCATTTTGTACGTTAGAGTTTTTACCTCACCGCGAATTATACGATTGGTTTTTAGATCAAATTTTTGACGAAAACCGTGTTAGACCTAAACAACGTGAGTTTGCTCGTCGTAATTTATCGCACACGGTGGTTTCTAAGCGTAAATTATTACAATTAGTTAACGAAAAGCACGTTACAGGTTGGGATGATCCGCGTATGAGTACCATTTCGGGTATGCGACGTCGTGGTTATACGCCAACTGCGATTAGAAATTTTGCTGAAACTATTGGTATTGCAAAACGTACGAATTTAATTGACGTTTCGTTATTAGAATTTTGCGTTCGCGAAGATTTAAATAAAATTACAGATCGTGTAATGGCTGTTTTAGATCCGGTTAAGTTATTGATTACTAATTATCCAGAAGGACAAGAAGAGTGGTTAGACGCTGAAAATAACCCGGAAGCTGAAGAATTAACTTTTAGAAAAGTTCCTTTCTCGAGAGAATTATATATTGAAAGAGAAGACTTTTTGGAAGAAGCAAATAGCAAATTTTTCCGTTTGACTTTAGGTAAAGAAGTTCGTTTAAAAAATGCTTACATTATAAAAGGTGAAAGCGTTGTTAAAGACGAAAACGGTAATATTACTGAAATTCACGTTACGTACGATGCTGATTCTAGATCAGGAAGTGGAAGCGAAGCTTCGAAACGTAAAGTTAAAGGAACGATTCACTGGGTTTCTATTCCGCATGCTATTGAAGCAGAAGTTAGAATTTATGATCGTTTGTTTACACACGAAAATCCGGATGGAAATAAAGAAGTTGACTTTAAAGAGTTTATTAATCCAGATTCGTTAAAGGTTATTACAGGTTATGTAGAACCAAGCTTAAAAGAAGCGAAAGATGGAGATAAATTTCAGTTTCAACGTTTAGGATACTTTGCTGTAGATAAAGATACCACTGCAGATAAATTAGTATTTAATAAAACCGTTGGTTTACGTGATACTTGGGCTAAAGTAGAAAGTAAAGAAGAATAAATTTTATATAAAAAAGGGTGCTAATTTACTGAATTAGCACCCTTTTTTTGAATATAAATATTAAAATAAAAAGCCTTTAATTTAAAATTAAAGGCTTTTTATTTTATGAATTTGAATCTTGATTATGAATAATATCTTCTTGTTCAACCGCTACGTGACCTTCCCATTTATCAACTGCAACTGTAGAAAGTGCGTTTCCTAAAACGTTTGTCATAGATCGAGCCATATCGCAAAAGTGATCGATTGGTAAAATTAAAGCGATTCCTTCTGGCGGAATTCCGAACATTGAACATGTTGCAACTACAACAATTAAAGATGCTCGTGGCACACCTGCAACGCCTTTAGAGGTTAACATTAATACTAAAAGCATTAAAATTTGCTTTTCGATAGGCATATCAATTCCGTATACTTGTGCGATAAATAAAGATGCGAAAGTCATGTACATCATGGATCCATCGAGATTAAAGGAATATCCTAAAGGAAGTGTGAAAGATATGATTTTTTTCTGTGCGCCAAATTTTTCTAATTCTTCAACCAATTTTGGAAAAACAGCTTCTGAAGATGTTGTTGAAAAGGCAATTAGTAATGGTGATTTAATATGACGCAAAAGGTCGAATAAACGTTTTCCTAAAATTAAATAACCTACTAAACATAGTAAAAGCCATAAAATTGCTATACCAATAACAAAAGCAACTAAATATTTTCCGTATAATCCAAAGATTTTAAAGCCGTAAGTTGCAATTGCAGCAGCAATAGTACCTAAAACTCCTAATGGTGCAGACCACATTACATAGCCAACCATGATCAATACAATGTGCGAAATTTTGTCTAAAGCTTTGGTAATTATTTCTCCTTCTTTTCCAAAAGCGGCTAGAGCTATACCAAAAAAGATGGAGAAAACTACGATTTGTAAGATCTCATTAATAGCAAATGCTTCGAAAACAGATTTCGGGATCATGTGTGTAATAAAATGTTCCAATGTTAATGAAGCCTGACTTTTAAGTAAATCTTGTGCCGAGCTTGTATCCATTTGGATATCTAGTCCTTCACCTGGTTTCATAATATTTACCACAACACATCCAATGACTAATGAAACTAACGATGCGGTAATAAACCAAGCTAACGCACGGCCACCAACACGGCCTACCATTTTCATATCGCCCATTTTTGCAATACCTACAACTAAAGTTGAGAAAACTAAAGGCGCAATAATCATTTGAATTAAACGAATAAAAACCGTTCCTAGCAATTTTATATTTGTAGAAAAAGATTTAATAAATTCTGGCGATGTGTTATAATGTACATAACCACCAATAATGACACCTAATATTAAAGCTATAATAATCGCTATAAAAAGTTTGTTGTTTTTCATTCTTATATCAAAAAATTAATTTAAACAGTTAATTCGTGTAAAACAGTCTTTTGGACTATTTTTCTATTTTTTTAAAATAATGCCCTAAATTATGAGTTTTTTTTAAATTAACCATGGTTTTACCTTCTAAACCTTTTTTTAGAGGGTTGTTTTTTGATTAAGCTTTTAAAAAAACAAAAAAAGGTTGCATATACTGCAACCTTTTTTATATTTATCCTCCAAATAAAGATTTTAAGAACGACTTTCTGGTTTTTGTAGTTTCATCAAGTTGTCCGTTAAGATTTTGTTTGTTATGATTTTCAAATTTTTTAATTAATAGATCATCAGCTAAAATATCATCTAAGAATTCCTGATATGTTTTTTTCTGATCATCTAAAAAACCGTAAACGTATTCTTCAGCATGTTCTAAACCTACTTCATCTTCAATTCGTTTTAGTTTGGCATAAAGTTTTTCAAATTGTCGGGATACATTATCCGATATAGCTTTTCTACGTCCAATATATCCAGTAATATCACCACTATCGTTGGTTAAAATTTCGAATTGTGTGATTACCCAATAATATCTTCCAGATTTTGCCATGTTTTTTACAATTGCATGAAAATCCTTTTTTTGTTTTAGGTTATCCCAAAGTATTTTAAAGATTACTTTTGGCATGTCTGGATGCCTAATGATGTTGTGTGGTTTTCCTACCAGTTCATGCTCTTCAAATCCAGAAATATTTACAAAGTTATCATTACAGTACTTAATAGTTCCGAATTGGTCAGTCTTACTAACAAGTTCTAGATTTTTATCCCAGCTGACTTCTTTTTCAATAGGTTTTACAAATTGTTCCATAATTATTTTAGTAGTTTTAGTTGTTAAATAATTAGTGAACTCCTTTATAAAAATAAGATTGTTTTTTTTGGTTATATAAATATAAGTATAAAAAAATGATATAAACAAATGAAATTGTAAAAAAAAATAATATAAATAAAAAAATATCTTAAAAAGAGAATTTTTTATTTATCCGAATAGTACAGAGAAAAACGATCTTTTACCTTTTTTAGTTTCTGTTTTTGATTCAGTTGCAGTGTTTTGACTATATGTAATTTGATTGTTTGTGTCTTTTAGCAAAGTGTTTTCTAGAAACTCTGCGTAGCTCATTTTTTTATCATCTAAAAAACCAATTAGATAATCTTCAGAAGCCTCAACACTCACTGCATCTTCAATTTGTTTTAACTTTAAATATAATGCTTCAAAAGCTACTATTGTATTTGGGTTTACAGCTTTTCTTCTTCCAATGTAATTGATGATTTCCCCGTCTTCATTTTTTTGGATTTCGAATTGTGTAATTACCCAGTAATATCTTCCTGTTTTAGCCATGTTTTTTATTACGGCATGAAAATCTGTTCCTTTTTTTAAATTATCCCAAAGTAATTTAAAAATAACTTTTGGCATTTCAGGATGACGAATGATGTTGTGCGCCTTCCCTACCAGCTCAAAATCCTCGTATCCTGATACATTAACAAAAGCTTCGTTACAGTATTGAATATTACCAAATTTATCTGTTTTTGAAACAAGTTCTAAATTTTTGTCCCAAGTAACTTCTTTATTAATAGGTGTAATGTTTAATTCCATGTTAGTTTTTTATAAGAACTGCTTTTTAGATACTAAAAATAAAATGTTTAAGAATTAGATTATTATAGAAAATTATCCAAATAGTTTGTTTAAAAACGATTTTTTCTTTTTGATAGTAACCTCTGCATTATCCTTAGCAGTCGCATCGCTTTTATTGACTTGATCATTTAAGTTTTGATCTTCTTTAAGAATATTCGTTAAAAATTCTTCGTAAGTCATTTTATTATACTCTAAAAAGCCTTTTAGGTATTCTTCTGCAGCTTCAATTCCAACGGCATCTTCAATTTGCTTGATCTTTTTGAAGAAAGCTTCAAATTTAGAAATTACAAATGGAGACACTGCTTTTCTTCTAGATAAATAATCTGTAATCTGGCCATTTTCGTTGATGAAGATCTCGAACTGTGTGATTACCCAATAGTAACGTCCGTTTTTTGTTTTATTTTTAACGACAGCATGAAAATCATTTCCTTTGGAAAGATTATCCCACAATAATTTAAAAATAACTTTTGGCATATCTGGGTGACGAATAATATTGTGTGACTGTCCAATTAACTCGTATTCTTCAAACCCCGAAACATTAACAAAAGCTTCGTTACAATATTTAATTGTACCGAATTTATCGGTCTTAGAAACTAATTCTTGAGTTTTATCCCACATGACCTCACGATCGATTAATAATTCCCCTGATAAATTTAGGTTTTTCATGTAAAATTGATGGTTATATTTTGGTGGGGCAAATATAAAATATAATATCATAATTATCAACGCTTAAGTGAGTATTATGCTTTATTTTTATAATTATGACCGTTTTAGATAAAAATTAATTTTTTTTTAAACTCTATGTTATATAACATTTTGTATGAAATTTATAAATAAAGATTAAATTTGTGTTTAAAATATATTTTATAGAGAAATGAGGAAGCAGGTTGTATTTTTTTTAGGAATTCTCCTCACGTTAATTAGTTGTGAAGATAACAACAATAAACTCGTGATTAATGGAAATGTGGAAGGTGATGTTGAAGGTAAATATATTTACTTAAAAAGCAATATTCCTAATACGTTACAATTAGTTACAAAAGATTCTACTTTGGTTAAAAACGGTGTTTTTTCTTTTGTGATTGATCCTTCTGAATTAGCTATTCACTATTTACAATTTGGGAAAAATGAGCGTGTTCTGCCTTTTATTTCAGAAAAAGGTACGTTAACAATAAAATATAATAGTTTAGATAGTAAACTAAACAGTTTGTCCGGAACTTTTAATAACGATAAATATCAAGAATATGCTAGCCAAGCAAATAATTTGCTGGCGAAAATTAATGCATTCGAAAAGCAAAATGCACAAAAGTTAATAAAAGCGCAGAAAGAAAATAATACCACGTTATTAAACGCTATTAATTTAGAAAATCAGAAGCTAAAGCAACAATATCAAAATTATAATAAGGAATTTGTTGAGGCGAATAAAACGGCTTATGTTTCTTTAATTTTGTTAGAACAGCTTACAAAAAAAGGAGATTATACTTTTGATGAAGCCAAAGCAATATTCAATCAGTTCTCGGCAGATATTGTAAATTCACCATTTGGAAAGCAGTTGGACGCATTTTACAATCCCGAAAACACTGTTGCTGACACTTCAATAGGAGCAAAATTTCCTGATTATGTGGGTAATGATATGCAGGGCAATCCAACTTCTATTTACACCAAATTAGGAAAAGTAACTCTTATTGATTTTTGGGCCTCATGGTGTCCTCCTTGCCGAATTGAAAATCCAAATTTGGTAAAACTCTATGCAGACTATAAGGATAAAGGATTAGAAATAATAGGAATATCTTTAGATAAAAGTAAAAACAATTGGGAAAAAGCAGTTGTGAAAGATAAAATAACTTGGATCCAACTCTCTAATTTAAAAGAATGGAAAGATCCGATTGTTAAAAAAATAGGAATTGAAGAGATACCAACAACTTTTTTACTAGACGAGCAGGGCAAGATAATTGCAAAAGATTTGAAAACTGCAGATTTACGTAAAAAAATAGATGAGCTATTAAAATAAAAAAAAGTCAAACTTTTAAGTTTGACTTTTTTTATTATTTCTTTTCTTCAGATTTTTCGTCTTCTTTTTTGGTTTCTTCCTTAGAGGCGTTTTTAAACTCCTTAATTCCGTTACCTAAACCTTTCATTAATTCAGGGATTTTTTTACCTCCAAATAGTAATAATACTACCACGATAATTAAAATCCATTCAGTTGTGCCAAATCTACCCATGGTTTTATATTTTTTTAAAGTATTTTTATAGACAATTTTATGACGCAAAAATAGATATAAAAATTGACTATCAAGCATATTGAGTAAAATAATTCACATTTAATTATCGTTTTAAGCTAATTTTTATTTTAAATTTATAAAACCTATATTGCCATATAGCAGTAAATAAGTCACTTTTATTCATTATCTTTGTAAACAAATTCAAATGGCAGTTAAGATCAAAAAATCGGAAAAGCTAAAAAAAAGATTTATAGAAAAATACAGAATCATTTTACTTAATGAGGGAACGTTTGATGAAGTTTTCTCAATACGACTTAATTTGTTAAACGTGTTTCTTTTTGTATCTTTTACTTCTTTGCTTCTTATTTCATCAACTACAGTCTTAATAGCCTTTACTCCACTACGTGAATATATTCCAGGATATGCATCAACAGATTTGCGACGTAAAAGCATTGAATTAGCTACAAAAACAGACTCGTTAGAGCGTGTTATAAATTTCAATACGGCGTACATTAACTCCATACAGAAAGTTTTTTCTGGAGATTTAGAGTATGCCAAAATTAATATTGACTCGATTATAAAAGCTGAAAATGAAAACTTACCTGATTTAAATTTTGAAACAACAGAAGCAGAATTAAACCTTAGAGAAGAGGTGAATGAAAAGGATAAATAATTAAAATTTGGTTCCCCAATGTCAATTAAAAGTTTTTTTGCAAAAATATTTGCAGCTTACATACATAAAAAAGAATCGAAATGGATAAATAATCCGTTTGAGGCTCAGCAAAAAATCTTTTCTCAAATCATTGTAAAAGCGAAAGATACTGATTTTGGAAAAGATCATGGTTTTGAATCAATAAAATCATACGCCGATTTTCAGGCTAAAGTTCCCATAAGGGATTATGAAAAGTTACGTTCGTATATTGATAAAATGGTTGCTGGAACAGAAAATGTTTTATGGCCAGGTAAACCTTTATATTTAGCAAAAACCTCAGGTACAACCTCGGGCGCAAAATACATTCCGCTAACAAAAGATTCAATGCCTTCGCATATTGATGCAGCCCGAAATGCTTTATTGGCTTACATTCATGAAACCAAAAAGGCGGGCTTTGTTAGTGGTAAAATGATTTTTTTACAAGGAAGTCCTATTTTGGAAGAAAAATACGGTATCAAATTCGGACGTCTTTCTGGGATTGTTGCTCATTACGTTCCCAATTATCTTCAAAAAAATAGAATGCCAACCTGGAAAACCAATTGTATTGAAGATTGGGAAACTAAAGTGGATACTATTGTACAAGAAACCTTGCCAGAAGATATGACATTGATTTCTGGAATTCCGTCTTGGGTACAAATGTATTTCGAAAAACTAGTTCATAAAAAACAAAAGCCGGTAAGCGAAATTTTTAAAAATTTTAGTTTATTTGTTTATGGCGGTGTAAATTATGAGCCTTATCGTCAAAAGTTTGAAAAGTTAATTGGTAAAAAAGTTGATTCAATCGAGCTTTATCCTGCTTCCGAAGGTTTTATTGCTTACCAAAATTCTCAAAAAGAAGAAGGAATGTTATTGCTTTTAAATTCGGGTATATTTTATGAATTTGTAAAAGTAAACGAGTTTTTTGATACCAATGCAAAGCGTTATACCATCGAAAATGTAGAACTAGGAGTTAATTATGCTATTATTTTAAGTACAAATGCAGGATTATGGGCCTATAATATTGGTGATACGGTTGAGTTTACCTCTCTCCATCCATTTAAAATAAAAGTCACCGGGCGTATTAAACACTATATTTCCGCTTTTGGAGAACACGTAATTGCTAAAGAAGTTGAAACAGCGCTTCAAAATATATCAAAAAAGCATCAAACATTGATAACCGAGTTTACTGTTGCTCCGCAGATAAATCCTAAACAAGGATTACCTTTTCATGAATGGTTGATTGAATTTGAGCAAGAACCTGAAAATTTAAGTTTATTCGCTCAAGATTTAGATGCCGAAATGAGAAAACAAAACATGTATTATGATGATTTAATTACCGGAAATGTGCTTAAAACACTGGTTATTAAAATTATCCCTAAAAATGGATTTCAAGATTATATGAAATCACAAGGCAAACTAGGAGGCCAAAATAAATTACCTAGATTATCTAACGATAGAAAAATTGCCGATTTTTTTATCACCCATTAAGACATTGTAGTTTTATTATCAACAAATATAATTGGAGTGTAATATCAATGCTTAAAAAGTTATATTTGTAAAAGAATTTTGAATATGAAAGAGATTAAATATATTTCGCGCTCAAGAGCGCAAGAGTCTTCAGCAGCTATTGAAAGACTGTACATCACAATGCGTCACTTGTTTAACAGAGGTTTCTATAAACCTATGGGAGTTTCTGGAGAAACACTTAGAGAAGCATTATTACAATTACGACCAGAAATTTACGGATCTATTGCCGAAGAAAAGGTTGAGTTAAACGGATTGTTATACGTTATTGAACGTTTACCTGTTGGAATTGAAGAATGTAGATACATTAACTTAACTTCTGACGAAGGATATTCTCGTTCGCATTTTAAAGCAATTGTACCTCCAAAACGTCGCAGAAATTGTTATAGAATTGATGATGAGCAAATGAACATCGAGATTACTCGTGGGCGTTCGGATATTTATGACATTTTAACGCACTTAACTTTTATTTTTATTGAATCGCACAAGATTATGAACCGTGTGTTGATTGAAGAAGATAAGGTTTCTCGTGATTGGTTAAAGTTAGAACAAGCGGTTTTATTAGACAGAAAACTAACTCAAGAAGAGAGAGAAAAAGCAATTTCTCACGCATCTAATGTTTTAGGTAGAACCTTTGCCGAACTTTTAGATATTTACGAAAGTTTTGCAACTATTGATTCTCCAGAACGTTTCTTACACATTATATACTGGTTAGGAAAACTTGCTATTGAAGAAGTTGTTGATAATGATAAACGTACAATTACATTCAGTCCTATTTTACGTGAACGTTTAGGACACCATATTTATGGTGAAATTTGGGCAAATAGCATTAAAGAAACTTTAGAGAAAAACAATCTTTTAAGTCGTCCAATTCATGTAATTAGTGCAAACATGCATAGTGTAATGAATTCATTATTCGCTACACATGTATTAAAATCTAAGTACGAGGAACAATCTGACTTTTTTATTTATGAAGAATTAAGTAAATCTGGAAACAACGAAGATCGTAACATTATTATTGATTATGCATTAGAGCACGGAATGATTTCACTTCCGGATCAATCGGGTACAAATATCGATGTTCAAATTTTTGATACAGCTAAAATAAACTGGGAACAATCGGCATTTCCAACAGCAAAAATTAATGGGGAATCTCCGGTAATTATTGTAATGGATTATGCTTTTGGTGAACAAGCTTTCGAAACAATTGATGAGCTATTGAAACCATATAAACCCGATGAAAATAACGACGATTTAAAATATTATTTAAATGTTGAGTCTGTTTCAATCATGGGTAAAGCAGGTATTTTAGTTGGTGGTAAAGGAGATATTATGATTCCTTCTGCGCATATTAACGAAGGTACAGCAGATAACTATACATTTACGAATGAGCTTTCGGCAGAAATGTTTGAAGGAAACGGAATTCCTGTTTTTGCAGGACCAATGGTGACAGTTTTAGGAACATCTTTACAAAATAAAGATTTATTAAAATTCTTTCACGATTCTACTTGGGGCGTTATTGGTCTTGAGATGGAAGGTGCTTATTATCAAAAAGCTATTCAATCAGCGTCAAAAATCCGTAAGTCAATTCACCCAGATGTTAAAGTTAGATACGCTTACTACGCATCAGATAACCCGTTAGAAACAGGAAGTACCTTAGCATCAGGCGGTTTAGGAACCACAGGAGTAAAACCAACGTACTTAATTACAATTAAAATTTTAGAACAAATTTTTAATATATAAATTAAATTAACCAACCAAACTAAATTTAATTATGAGTCAACCAAGCTCTAATGATCAAGAGATTGATTTAGGACAATTATTAGGTAAAATAGGCAATTTTTTTCAATCAATTTTAGATTCATTTTTTGATTTCTATCTTTTCATAAAGAAAAATATACTTATTATAACTGCTTTGTTTTTACTAGGAGCTGGAATTGGCTTTTTTTTAGACAAGGAAACTAAAAGTTATTCAAATGAGATAATAGTGTCTCCAAATTTTGGTAGCGTTGATTATCTGTACTCAAAAATTGAATTGCTTGCATCAAAAAAACGAGATAATGATACTTTATTTTTCTCTAAACTTGGATTTAAAAATGTAAAAAATATAGGAACAATTGAAATTGAACCTATAATTGATATTTACAAGTTTATTGATAAAAAGCCTGAAAATTTTGAGATGATAAAGTTGATGGCTGATAATGGTGATTTAAATAAAATTATCGAAGATCCTATTACAAGTAAAAACTATCCTA
The DNA here is from genome assembly GCA_947631175.1 of uncultured Flavobacterium sp. GTDB lineage: Bacteria > Bacteroidota > Bacteroidia > Flavobacteriales > Flavobacteriaceae > Flavobacterium. The sequence continues at coordinate 20,581 of CANRKI010000006.1, read as the reverse complement.
ATCATTTGATCAAGTTTTCTACAAAAAAAATCACGGATGAGGATGATGCTATTTTACCATTACTGACATATTTAAATGATTCAAAGTATTTTAATTCTATTAAAGATCAATATGTTAAGAATGAATTAAATAAAATAAAATCAAACGATAGTATTGTTAGTCAGATAGATAATCTTATTAACAAGTTTGCTGATGCAAGCTCAACTAAAACTGATCGTTTGTTTTATAACAATGAAAACAACCAGATAAACGATATCATTTCTACTAAAAATAAATTAATATCAGAGAACGGTAACATTAAAATTGCTCTTATAAATTATGATAAAATAATTAAAGAGGTTAGTGTATCAACAAACATGATAGCTAAAAAAACGGCCAGAAGCAAAATGAAATTTGTATTACCTATAGCTTTTGTTTTATTTTTTGTGTTATACAAGCTGTTTTCGTCATTTTATAGAAAGCAAATACAAAAAAGAAATTTAATTTAATGAAAAATATATTAGTAACAGGCGGAGCTGGTTTTATTGGAGCAAACTTCGTTGTTCATTTTGTACAAAATCATCCCGAATATAAGGTTGTAAATTTAGATTTATTAACGTACGCGGGTGATTTAGATAATGTTAGTGAAATAGAAAGCGCTCCAAATTATGAATTTGTACAAGGCGATATTTGTGACAAAGCATTTATTGATGCTTTATTCGCTAAATATCAATTTACAGATGTTATCCATTTTGCGGCAGAAAGTCACGTAGATAACTCTATTTCTGGTCCAGAGGCATTTGTAAAAACTAACGTTTTAGGAACCTTTAATTTATTAGATGCTGCTCGTAAACTTTGGATGAGTGCTCCTAATCAGTACAACGATAATTTTAAAACGTCTCGTTTTCATCATATTTCTACAGACGAGGTTTATGGAACTTTAGGCGAAGAAGGTTTGTTTACTGAAACAACGCCTTACGCACCAAATAGCCCATATTCTGCTTCTAAAGCATCGTCAGATTTATTAGTTCGTAGTTATTTTCATACCTACGGAATGAATGTTGTTACTACAAACTGTTCGAACAACTACGGGCCAAAACAACACGACGAAAAATTAATTCCAACCATTATACGTAAATGTTTATCAGGTCAGAATATTCCAATTTATGGAGATGGTAAAAACGTACGCGATTGGTTATACGTTTTAGATCACTGCAAAGGAATTGAATTGGTTTTCTTTAAAGGTCGTAGCGGAGAAACGTACAACGTAGGCGGACGTAACGAACGTAATAATTTATATATTGCAAATACTATTTGCGAATTATTAAACGAAATGGCTCCTAAAGTCGAAGGGAAATATCAAGATTTAATTACGTTTGTTAAAGATCGTCCAGGTCACGATTTACGTTATGCCATTGATGCAACTAAATTAGAAACCGAATTAGGTTGGAAAGCTGACGAAAACTTTGAAACCGGAATTAAAAAAACCATTGCTTGGTATTTAGCTAAGTATAAAAACTAAATTTATGAAAGGAATTATCTTAGCTGGAGGTTCGGGAACACGCCTACATCCATTAACATTAGCTGTAAGTAAACAGTTAATGCCTATTTATAACAAACCCATGATTTACTATCCACTTTCAACATTAATGTGGGCAGGAATTAACGAAATATTAATTATATCTACACCGCACGATTTACCATTGTTCGAAAAACTTTTAGGCGATGGTTCGTCTTTAGGATGTAAATTTGAATATGCAGTTCAGCCAGAACCAAATGGTTTAGCCGAAGCGTTTATTATTGGTAAGGATTTTATTGGAAACGATAAAGTCGCACTTATTTTAGGCGATAATATTTTTTACGGAACAGGTTTAGCTGATCTTTTAAAAGCAAACAATAATCCAGACGGAGGTATTATTTACGCGTACCACGTGCACGATCCAGAACGTTATGGTGTTGTAGAATTTGATGCAAACGGAACGGCTATTTCTATTGAAGAAAAACCTAAAGTACCAAAATCGAGCTTTGCAGTACCTGGAATTTATTTTTACGATAACGAAGTAGTAAAAATAGCATCAGAAATTGAACCTTCGCCTCGTGGTGAATTAGAAATTACAGATGTAAACCGTGTGTATTTAGAAAAAGGGAAACTTCAGGTATCTATTTTAGATCGCGGAACCGCTTGGTTAGATACAGGAACTTTCCAATCTTTAAATCAAGCCAGTCAATTTGTACAAGTTGTAGAGGAACGTCAAGGATTATTAGTTGGCGCTATCGAAGAAGCTGCGTATAAAATGGGCTTTATTAACGAAGAACAATACAGAAAATTAGCCGAACCATTAGTAAAAGGTGGTTATGGGCAACAATTATTAAACGTTATTTAATCTATTAAAATGAATTTTATAGAAACTCATTTAAAAGGATGTTATATAATAGAACCTCGTGTGTTTACGGATGCACGAGGCTATTTTTTTGAAAGTTTTAATCAAAAAACATTCAACGAAGGCGTAAATCAACAAGTAAATTTTGTACAAGATAACCAATCGTTTTCGTCAAAAGGTGTTTTGCGTGGTTTACATTACCAAACAGGAGAACATGCGCAAGCAAAACTAGTTCGTGTAATTACAGGTTCGGTTTTAGATGTAGCGGTAGATATTCGCCCAGAATCGGAAACGTACGGACAATACGTAGCGGTGGAATTAACTGCCGAAAATAATAAACAATTATTTATCCCTCGTGGTTTTGCACATGGTTTTGTGGTACTTTCTGATACGGCAACATTTTTTTATAAGTGTGATAACTTTTACAATAAAGAGTCGGAAGGTGGAATAATTTATAACTGCCCAGAAATTAACATCGACTGGGAATTAGAAGGAATTGACTTTTTAGTTTCAGAAAAAGACGAAATTTTACCAACTTTAACTAACGCTCGTAAAATATGGTAATTTTAGTAACGGGAGCTAACGGTCAATTAGGACAATCGGTTTTAAAAGTAGCTTCTAAATATCCAAACGCACAATTTATTTACTGTACTTCTTCGGAATTAGATGTTACAAATTTAGATTCGTGTAAAGCAGCTTTCGAAAAATATAAACCCCAATACTGTATAAATACAGCGGCTTATACCGCAGTAGACAAAGCCGAAAGCGAGCCCGAAAAGGCCTTTGCAGTAAATGTTACTGGAGCACAAAATTTAGCTTTAGTTTGCAAGGAATTTGATGCGGTTTTATTACACGTATCGACCGATTTTGTTTTTGATGGAGAAAATACCAAACCGTATAAAACTACAGATAAAACGAATCCAATAAACGTTTATGGAGAAACCAAGTTAAAAGGAGAAATTGCGATACAAAATATTTGGGGAAAACACTTTATTGTTAGAACTTCATGGGTTTATTCGGAATTTGGAAATAACTTTAAGAAAACCATGTTGCGCTTAGCCGAAACACGTGACGAAATATCTGTAGTAAACAATCAAATAGGGCGACCTACTTATGCACCTAACCTAGCCGATTTTTTAATTAGCAAAATAATTTCTGAAGATAAAAACTACGGTTTATATAATTTTTCAGATGCCAAAATATGCAGTTGGTACGAGTTTGCAGTAGATATTTTTAAAGAAAATAATGTATCTATAAAAGTAAATCCAATTCCAGCTAGCCAATACCCAACACCAGCCAAACGTCCAAAATATAGTGTTTTGGAGGTTTAGCAAATATATATTATATGACTTCAACTGTTAAAAATCTCACTCAAAATAATAAAAATCTTATTTTCAGTGCTTTGAGTATTTTTTTGAATATATGTGTAGGACTATTTTATACTCCTTATTTAATTAAAAATTTAGGAATATTAGCATATGGTATTATACCGTTAGCCCTATTAATAAATCAATATCTTGGAGTTTTTACAGAGTCCTTGACATCTGTTTTTACAAGATATTATACAATTGCAATTCAAAAAAATGACTGGATTGAAGCATCAAAGCACATAAGTATTTCTTTATTTGTAGTAATAATACTTTCACTAGTATTAATTTATCCCTTTTATTTTTTAATAGATAATTTAACTTATATTTTCAACATCCCTTTTAAATATGTTGATTCTGCAAAATATCTTTTTGTATTAACAATTGTTAGTTTTACGATATCACTATATTCTTCACTTTTTAATACGGTTTTATTTGCGTATAATAAAATTGATTACTTAAATATTATAAAGATTATAAGAGGAGTATTAAAGCCATTTATTATATTTTTATCTTTTAATTATATATACACTGATATAATATTTATCGGTATTGCTAATTTAATTGGCGAATTTATCATATTAATTTTTAGTTATTATATATTTAAAAAATTCACAAACAACAAAATTGCTTTTAATTTATTAAGATTAAATAAGATTGATGTTTTTTCTATGTTAGCTATTGTTTTTTGGATTTTAATTCAAAATTTAGGTGACATTGGATTATTTAAATCAGATATTTTTATTTTAAATTATTTTTGGTCCACTAAAGAGTCTGGAGTTGTTGGTGCTTTAAATGAAATTATAAATTACATTTATATTATCGGATTTACTTTTTCAGGACTTTTTTTTCCAACTTTAATTAAATATTATTCATTAGAGAAACATTCAGAATTTGCTAATTTAATTATTAATAAATCTGTTTTATTTGGTGTTTCATCAGCTGTTATTATTGGGACTATTTTAGGGTTTTCTAATATTATACTCCCGTTATGGTTTGGTGATATTGTTTATATTAATTATAAGTTTTGGACAATATTAAAATTTTGTATTGTTCCATTTTATATTTCTTCAGTTTTTTTCACTTTTGCGTCTAGAACTTGGAATAAGGTAAAATATCCTGCAATTTTAACTATTTTTATAGGTTTAATAAATTTAGGGATTACTTTTTTAATTGGCTATGTATATAGGCAACATGAGTTTATAAATCTGATTTTAATTGTGAATTTGTTTTTTGGAATATTTCAATGTTATTTTATAAATGGATACTTTTTTTACAGGTTATATCCAAATATGTTAAAAAAAATTGCTTTAAATTTTATTACAATTAGTTCTATATTAATTATTAGTTTAATTATTTCACATTTATTTTTTTTAACTGTAGATAAATACAGCTTTCTTATTAAATTTTTATCTTTTATTATTGTTAACATCTTATTATTTATAAGTGTTATTGTTTTTTTAGTACCACATTATGAGATAAAAAAAATATTATTAATTATTAAACGTAAGTTATGATTTCAGTTATAATACCATTATATAACAAAGAATTAAGCATCGCTTCCACTATAAAATCTGTTTTAAATCAAAGTTTTTGTCAATTTGAACTTTTAATAATCAATGATGGTTCAACAGATGGAAGCTTAAATGTCATAAAAGAATTTACTGATAGTAGATTGAAAATTTTATCTAAAAATAACGGAGGTGTTTCTTCTGCAAGAAATTTTGGTATGACAAATTCAAAATATGATTGGATTGCGTTATTAGATGGGGATGATATTTGGGAAAAAGATCATTTATTAAATATAAGTAATGTAATTAATGATAAGAATGATGTAAATGTCATAGCTACAGGGTTTCAATTGGCTACTAAAAATGGTGATATCTTAAAAAAAATATATGTCAATGAATCTGGATTTTACAATTTTTTTGAGATTCATTTAAGATATGGTTTTATTGTGCATACTTCAGCAATTGTATTCAATAAATTATATTTTAATGATTTAAAATTTGATACTAATTTATCATTAGGAGAGGATACAAAATTTTGGGAACAGATGGGAAAAAAATCAAATTTCTATTTTATAAAATCTATAACTTCTAATTATATTAATGATTCTGAAAATAAAGCTATATTTAAAAAATATGATACTAAAAAAATAAATTTATATCATATTAATATTGATGATATTTCAGATGATTTTCAAAAAAAGTACTATAAAATTTCAATCGTACATGGTATTTTATTAGGTTTTAAAAATAAATTTTCATTAAAAAATTCAAAAGATTTATTTATTAAATACTATAAATTTTTGGGAATTTCTGGTTTTATTAATTATCTAAGTTTATATTTTTTTAAAAAAAAACATAATTAAATTTTAAATCTAATGTTATTTAGTGTAATAATCCCCGTTTATAATGTTGAAAATTATTTAGAAGAATGTTTAAATAGTATATTAAAACAAACATTTAAAGATTTTGAAATTATTCTAATTAATGATGGTGCCAAGGATTCTTCTGGTTTAATTTGTGAAAAATATAATGCTAATTATAATAATATCATTTATTTAACTCAGGAAAATATGGGTGTTGCAGCGGCAAGAAACAATGGACTGCTTGTTGCTAATGGAAATTATATTATTTTTATTGATAGTGATGATTATTTATTTTATGATAATGCGTTTGAAGAAATTGCAGATCTTTTAAAACAAAATAATTATCCTGACACGATTTTACACGAAGAATCAAGGATATTTCCGAACGGACGTGTTCTATACGAAAATAATGCCCAGTATTTTGTTGAAAAAACAGACTTTAGGCAGTCTGTTTCAGAACTTATATATAATGAAATGTTTGTTGCCTCACCATGGGATAAAGTTGTAAAACGAGAAATCTTGATTGATAACGAAATTTATTTTCCTGTTGGTTTAAAATCTGAAGATATGAAATGGACTGCGGATTTAATGCTTCAAATTAAAACATTTGCAGTATATTCGAAATCTTTTTATATGTATAGACAATTAAGAGCTAGCTCTGCCACAAACACTGTTTCAGAAAAGCATTTACTTGATGTTTATAACATGTTGGTAGAAGGAATTTCTTCAGAAAAAGTAAACAATTCTATTTATAAAGATAGTTTGTTGTCTTATTGGGCCGAGCATTATTGTTTTTTACTTATGAACCTTAATTTATTTACCAATAAATCTACAGATGTAGTAAAACACATTAAGTCTATGAAGTTTCTTTTAGAAACTGATGGAACAAAAAATGTAAAAAAAGTAAATTCTTTTTATAAAATATTTGGTTTAGATTTTACAATATACGCTTTAAATAAATTTAGAGTCATAAACTTATTTGTTAAAAGGTATAGAAAAATATAGATTTATGAAGATTAAAAAAAATGTATTTTGGTTCTATTTAATTACAGTAACGTTAATTTGCTGTTCCTTTATTTTTTCTTTTTTTTTACCAGAAAAGTTTTTTTTTGATGCAAAACTGATTGTAAATGATCCACATAATGAAGGAGGATTTATAGGAAGTTATCCTTTAACCATGTCTTTTTATAAGTATACGGGATTAGGCTTTTTACCTTTTAGTATCGTAGGGTTAATACAATTACCTATACTTTATTATTTGCTTAAAAAAATTGGTATTCCAGACGATTTTCATGTTGTTAATATTAAGAACATACTTGTTTATTTGTCACTTTTTATGATGTCACTTTTTATTGCGATGCCATCTAAAGAGTTTATAACATTTATATTTATATTTTTTATTGTTCATGTTTTTTTAAACGAAAAGACAAGTTTAAATAAAAAAATACTTAATGTAATTATTGCGTTTGTTGTTTTTGGAATTTTATACAGGCCCTACTATGCTTTTATTCCAATTTTAGTTGCAGTTATGGCATTAATTGCAAATGTTAATCTTAAAAACAAAGTGTTCTCCACGCTTTTTTTTGGGATTGTTGTAATGATTTTCATGTCATTATCTTATGGAGTTTTAAAAGGAAAACATTTTTCTCAATTAACTAGAGAAGAGCATAACCAAGAAAGATCACTGATAAATGCTAATACAATGTTATTATCTCCTGTGGAAACTTCTACATGGTACGGTGAAGCAATAGGTGTAACCTACGGTTTTTTCTCAGTCAACTTTCCTGTTAATGGATTAAAACATTTTTTAAAGCCACAAGTTGTTGTATTTATTATTTGGCAGTTTTTTTTAATATATATTCTTTTAATTCGTTTTTCGAAGCTTTTAAAAGATAGAAAACAGTACACTGAAGAGTTTTGGTTAATCTTAATTTTATTTGCTTATTTCATTATTCAAGGTGTTTTTGAAACAGACTTAGGTACCGCTGTCCGCCATAAAATAGGTGTATTTCCATTAATATATTTTATTCTTTACTATGAAGATTTCAGAAAAAAAATACATTCAAGTATTTAATATTTTACTTGTTATTATAGCACTTTGTTTACCATTTGGAAAATTAAGTAATCTAGCTATAATATTATTCAGTGTATTTAATATTATTTTTTTCAATACAAAAAGATATAGTAAAGCAAGTTTTAAATTTTCTTTATTAATGCTAATACCTTTGGTGTTAGAAGTTATATTTTTTTGGAATAATGATTCTTTTTCTTTAGGAATAAAAGCCATTGAAAAGTATGTTTCTTTACTTTTATTTGCCATCTTTTTGATTGCACAATATAAAATTGTCAATGTTGAAAAATTATTAAGATATTATTCGGTAGGGATGATTTTAGTACTGTTGTTTCTTGAGCTTCGATTTATCGTATTGTTCCCAGAACTAATGGAAAAATATATAAACAAGATAGATTTGTGGGAAGTTGGTTATAAGTTTACAGAATCTTTTAAAGTACATGCACCTGCATTAAATTTACAACTATGCTTTGTAGCTTGTGTTTGCTTTTATTTCTTTATAAAACAGTTTAATAGAAAAAGTTTAAATAAGATTTTTTTTAACTTTGTATTGTTCTTATTATCTTTTTTACATGTATTAATTGTTAATACCAGAATGGCACTAGCGTGTACACTTTTAGGTTTTTGCTTTATTTTACTTTATGAATTCAAAAAACAATTCTCTTTAAAAAAAGTACTGATAAGCTCAACTCTATCTTTTTTAGCTATTGCTTTAGTAGCTGGTTTTTATTTATATACGAATCCCTTTATGGTTGAGAAATACACCAGTTTCACATTTAAAAACATTGATAAAGTTGGAAAAATAGATGAGTTAGAAAATCCAGAAGTAGAGGCTTACAATTCAGCTGTAACAAGATTATCCATCTGGAAAACAACACTTGAATTAGCAAACGAAACTCCTGTTTTTGGTGTTGGATCATCAGATGCTAACCCAACACTTTTTCAACATTATATAAATACAAATCAAAAATTTTTATCAAAATATAATTTTCCTGTACATAACCAATACCTTAATTATTATTTAAAGTTTGGTGTTTTGGGCGTACTAGGTATTTTAATTTATTTTGGTGGAATTATTTATTTAGGAATTAAATTAGAGAATGCTTTAATAATCTCATTTGGTATAATAGTAGCATTATCAAACTTAACAGATGACTTTTTAAATCGTTTTGATGGAATTGGATTTACGAGCTTTTTCTATGCTATTTTTATTATTTATTACCTAAAACAGAATCTCTATAAATTTGAGCAAGTTGATTAAAATTCTTATAATTATCAAAAATGTCAATACACCTTTTTAATCCATTTTCGCCTAATTTTTTTCTATACTCACTGTCTTCGAGCTGATTGAATATTTGGTCTAATTCATTTATATGATCAAATAAAAATCCTGTTTCTTTATCTACAACAATATCTTTATTCCCAATAATATTAGTTGCAACAATTGGTTTTTCAAAAGCCATAGCCTCAAGTAAAGCTATTGGAAGCCCTTCCCATAATGAAGTTTGTATGTAAACATCCAATTGGTTTAGATGTTGCATTATTATTTGTTCGTCTGTTGTCCAGCCAGTAACAACTATGTTTTTAGCAGTTATTAGATGGTTTAATTCTCCATCTCCAATCCAAATAAAGTTATAATTTGGAAATCGTTCTGCAATATCGTTAAATAACTTCGGGTTTTTTTGAGCTGTAATTCTTCCCAAAATTCCTATTGTTAATTTTTGATTTTCTACGTCATTTTTAAATTTTCTAAATTTATCTATAGTTACACCATTTCGTACTAATATACTTTTGCCTATGCTTTTAGCATATTCAAATTCAGTATCTCCACAGGCTATTGTAATTCCTCCAAAAAATTTTTGAAAGTATTTTTCTACTCCAAAGAAAACCTTCTTTTTATTTTCAGAGAATTCTTTACTCAAAAATGAATATCCATGTGGTGTATAGAATAATTTAGTTGCTAAATTTATATTAGCAAGTCTGCCTATTACACTCGCTTTTGATGAATGTAAATGAATTACATCTGGTTTTAATTTCTTAATAATCTTTCTGATTTCTAAAGTAGCCTTTAAATCTGCATTAAAATTTAAATTTCTAACCATATCTACTTCAATAAGTTCAATGTTATTATTGGAGATAAGTTCAAAGTTATTAGGGTCTATTTCTTTTCTGTTTTTGCTGTAAATAACAATTGTTTTTATGTCATTAACCTCAGCGAAATGTTTGGTTAGTTCTTTAAAATATGTATAAACTCCGCCTGCTAAAGCCTCAACGATATGGATTACTACCAAAATTTTAATGTATTAAATTATAGTTTATAAATATACATTTTAAATTATATATTTACATAAATTTGTTAATCAAATTATAAAACTTTGTTATGAAGTATAAAGTATTTACAGTGGCTATTTCTAGTCTATTATTATTCTCTTGTTCTAAAAAAGAAGACGAAAATACAAGTGAAAATTCCCTTAAAGTTTTTACTGTTAAAGAGGGTGATTCGTATATGTTACATGAATCGTATCCTGAGGAGCCTTTAAAATGGGATTACATATCTACAACCTATAATATTGTTGATGGAAAGATATTTCAGTCTAATGTTTTATTAAATTTTGAAACTGGAAATTTTCTAAATAAAGTACAAATAGATTCAGCATTTTTAGTGTTAAAGCCTTTTCCAGATCAAAATTTTGGTGAAAATGCTATAGAGATTAACTTGTTAAAAAGTAAATTTTTAAACAACTACACTTGGAACAATAAACCGGTACTTATTGAAGATTATTTTGCAAAGTCTAGCAAAATTGATAAGGATGATAAATATAAAATTGACGTAACTAATTTAATAAAGTTTCAAGCAGCGAATTATGGGTTTAATACACCGTTTAGTATGTCATTATTTAACGAAGCTCCTACTGAATCTACATTTGCTGGCTTTTTTTCATTAACAAAGGATTTAAAAGAGTCAGCACCAAAGCTTGAAATATATTATAAAAATAAATAGTTTCTATTTATTTTAAACTATTTTTGTCTAAACCACGAATGATTGTAAATTTATATTAACGATGAAAAAAATACTAATAACGGGAGCAGCAGGTTTTTTAGGCTCGCATTTATGTGACCGTTTTATTACAGAAGGATACTATGTTATTGGAATGGATAATTTAATAACAGGAGATTTAAAAAACATTGAGCATCTTTTTTCTCATCAAAATTTTGAATTTCATCATCATGACGTAACAAAGTTTGTGCACGTCTCTGGTGAGCTACATTATATTTTGCATTTTGCATCACCAGCTAGTCCTATTGATTATTTAAAAATACCAATTCAAACTTTAAAAGTAGGGTCGTTAGGTACACATAATTTACTAGGCTTAGCGCGTGCTAAAAATGCAAGAATTTTAATTGCATCTACTTCCGAAGTTTATGGGGATCCGTTAGTTCATCCCCAAACCGAAGAATATTACGGTAACGTAAATACAATTGGTCCGCGTGGAGTTTATGACGAGGCAAAACGTTTCCAAGAGTCTATAACAATGGCTTACCACACCTTTCATGGGGTACAAACACGCATTGTTCGTATATTTAATACTTATGGTCCGCGTATGCGATTAAACGACGGTCGTGTAATTCCTGCATTTATTGGACAAGCTTTACGAGGCGAAGATTTAACCGTTTTTGGTGATGGTTCTCAAACGCGTTCGTTCTGCTACGTTGATGATCAAGTAGAAGGAATTTACAGACTATTATTAAGTGATTACCATTTGCCTGTGAACATCGGCAATCCTGATGAAATAACAATTAAAGACTTTGCTGAAGAAATCATTAAACTAACGGCTACTAACCAAAAAATAGTTTATAGAGATTTACCAGTAAACGACCCATTACAACGCCAACCCGATATTACTAAAGCTCGTGAAATCCTTAATTGGGAACCTAAAACTAATCGCTCGGAAGGAATGAAAATTACATATGAGTATTTTAAATCCTTATCTCCAGAAGAATTAGCTAAAGAAGAACATAAAGATTTCACTGAATTTATAAAATAATTTATGCATATTAACAAAGGACGGTATTCTAAATACATAAATCCAATTCTAATTTTAATTGATTTATGTTTTATAATATCACTTACCATACTTTGCTATTCATTTCCTACTAATGAAGTGTTATCATTCCTAACCTATCAAATAGGTTCATGGATGATAATTGCTTATTTTTTAAAAACATACGAAGTATATAGATTTACCACATTGGTCGAAATATTAAACCGTTTAATGTTACATTTTGTAATATTTTCTTTATGCGTTTTATCTTTTTTCACCGTTTTTAAAATAGATTTTGTACTGCAAGAAATAGCATATAATATTGGTTTTTTATTTGTTTTTGTCAGTCTATTTAAATTTCTATTCTATTATTACATTAAAAGGTATAGAATAGAAACTAAAAAAAATATTAGACATATATTACTTGTTGGCGACTCAAAAGAATTAGAAGAATTTAGAAAGTTATTAAACCAACGAAAAGATATTGGCTATAACATTTTAAATACTGATAAGATTAAGATTCAAGACAGTTTAGCACTTGTAAGAGAATCACATGTAGATGAAATATTTTGCTCTATTGGTGAATTTGAGAATAGAAATATTCAATATTTTACTGACCTAGCAGAGGATTACAAAATTAATATTAAAATAATCCCTGAGTACAAATACATTTTTGCTAAAAAAATGCACTTGCATTACATTGATCATTTACCAATTTTAACTATTACGCGTTCACCCTTAGACACGGAGCTTTCAAAGTTTTTCAAACGTGTTTTTGATATCATTTTTTCGCTTTTGGTTATTGTTTTTGTGTTATCATGGTTAATTCCAATATTAGGAATTTTAATAAAAATTGAGTCAAGTGGACCAATATTTTTTAAACAAAGTAGACCAGGAATTTACGAACAAGAATTTTTTTGTATCAAATTCAGATCTATGCGACCTAATAAGACTACCGAAAAAGAAGCATCACGAAATGACCCTAGAGTTACCAAAATTGGACGTTTTATTCGTAAAACAAGTTTAGATGAGATGCCACAATTTTTAAATGTTTTATTGGGTGATATGTCTGTTGTTGGACCAAGGCCTCATTTATGGACGCAAAACAAGGTTTACGGACCTAAAGTTAAAAAATACATGTCGCGTCATCAAGTTAAACCTGGAATTACTGGGCTTGCACAAGTAAGAGGTTTTAGAGGAGAAATTGAAACCGATGCCGATATGATTAATCGAATTAAATACGATAATTTTTATATTGAAAATTGGTCCATCTTATTAGATATAAAAATCATTATACAAACCGTTATTAATATTTTTAAAGGCGAAGAAAAGGCATATTAATGAAAGAAGGATTAGTCTCTATAATAACTCCAACGTATAATTCTGAGCAATTTATTATTCAAACCATTCAATCTGTACAAGCACAAACGTATACGAATTGGGAAATGCTTATTGTAGACGATTGCTCTACAGATAATACGTTTAAGATAGTTTCAGAGCAAGCTATTTTAGATACTAGAATAAAAATTTTTAAACTCGATAACAATTCGGGTGCGGCTGTTGCACGAAATACTGGAATAAATGCTGCAAATGGTAGTTTTATGACTTTTTTAGATGCAGATGATATCTGGTTTCCAGAGTTTATTCAAAACAGCATTGATAGCATTAATAAAGCGGGAGTAAACTTTGTTTTTTCGTCTTATAAAAGGTCTAACGACAATCTGGAATTTGTATATTCTGATTTTATCGTGCCAGAAAAAGTAACGTATACCGACATTCTAAAAACCAATTCAATAAGTTGTTTAACCGCTTTTCTGAACATCGAAAAACTAGGCAAAAAAACAATGCCTCTAATTCGTAAACGTCAAGACATGGGATTGTGGTTAAAATATCTTAAAGAAATTCCATACGCTTATGGTATCCAACAACCTATGGCAATTTATAGAATTCGCGAAAATTCGTTATCTAGAGATAAAAAGAAACTTATAAAATACCAATGGGAATTTTATCGAAAAGTCGAAAAACTAAACGTTTTCCAATCCACCTATTACTTATTAAATTGGATGTACTTGGGTTACATGAAATATAAAAACTAAAAGCAGCTTACTAGCTGCTTTTTTGTTTAATTTTTTTAGGGCGTTCCCCGCTTTTTAGTGAGCGGGTCGCGCTTTCGCAAGTCGCTTTTAACTCCATTACATTTCGTTAAAGAGCTCCAACAATTGCTCAATCGCTAACGCATTTACACCAAGTAATCAGTTGTTTAGGTGATTTTACCCAATCAAATTCTGAAATTGTTTTAGTTTTCCTCTTGCAGTTCTTTCTAAAATATCTTTTTTACTAAAAATATAATTTAAATTAGGCTCTAAATATTTGTTTCCAGCTTTAATAATTTCTTCTTTCTCCGTTTCGGTAAGTTCATTTTTCGCAACATATTCAATCTCAAAAGTATCTAATTTATGTTGTTTAATAATGAATTCCTGTACGTTACCATCATCTTTAATAACACTTTTGGTTACATAGTAAAAAGTTAATCCTGGTGCTTTTCTCCCCGATGGTAAAATGGCAACATCATTAGTTCGACCAATTAATTTTTTTAAAATGGCATGTTTTGCCGTCGATTTTTCATCAATAATACCAACATCACCAATTTCGTATCGAATAAACGGATGTGCTTTGTTGTATAACGACGTAATTACAATTTTACCTTCTACTCCATTTGGAACGGGTTGGTTATTTTCGTCTAAAATTTCGATGAATAACGTTTCTGTATTTAAAGCCCATTCGCCCTTTGGATTCTGAAAAGCAATTAAATCCAATTCCGATGCACCATATTCGTTTACAACCGGAATCCCAAACTGAGTTTCCATCAATTTTTTATCATCGTCAAATAACATTTCTGAGGTTACCAAGCAAACCTTTAATGTGGGACAGATATCGGTTAAAATAATATTTTTTTTCTGTAAAAATTTTGCAAATAATACAACCGATGAGGTATAACCATTTATGTGATCAAATTTTTTGGTTTTAAATTTGGCTAAAACGGTTTCTAAAAAAGTGTCATTTAAATTAAAAATAGGAAAACGATAGCGTTTTGAAAGTAAATCTTTCAAACGTTCTTTATAATATCCAATTTTATCTAAAGGTATGCCGTAAAAGCGGGCTTGGTATGAGGTGTTATTATCCACACCATATTGACCAAATTTATGAATAATCGAGTTCCAGGTTAAGGCGTGTGCCCATTTGTCTTTGGCAAAAACAAACGGATCACCGCTAGATCCCGAAGTTTTATTTAAAAAAACATTCTTAATGGTGTAGCCAACACTTAAACGATCTTGTATAGGTTGTTGTAAATTTTTTTTATTTAAAATAGGTAAGTCTGTCCAATTTTCAAAAGTATCTTTTCCTACTAAATTTCGGTAAAAAGTATTGTTTTTTAAATGATATTCAGCAATTTCACGCTTTCTTGTTTCGGTAAATTCTGCATAATCTTCTTCCTTCACATTTAAAATTTCATCGTATACTTTCTGAGTTTTCTCAATCGGAAATCCGTTAATTTTAAGCGTTAGATCAAATATCTTCATAATAAATTGCAACCTATATATTTAAATTTAAAGGTAAAATTTATTATTCAATTTAAAAGAATTATTTTTGTACAAAACAACACAACAATATGAATATATTACTTTTAGGTTCTGGAGGCCGTGAGCATGCTTTAGCATGGAAAATGCTTCAAAGTAACCAATGCACTAAACTTTTTGTAGCGCCCGGAAATGCTGGTACTGCAGCTATTGCAACAAACTTAGCAATTAATCCAAACAATTTTGAAATGCTTAAGCAATATGCTTTGGATTTAAAAATTGATATGATTGTAGTTGGTCCAGAGGATCCGTTAGTAAATGGCGTTTACGATTTCTTTAAAAAAGATTCTCAAATCAATCACATTCCGGTAATTGGCCCTTCAAAAGTTGGTGCACAGTTAGAAGGAAGTAAAGAATTTGCGAAAGAATTTTTAGTAAAAAATAATATTCCTACAGCGCGTTACCAATCGTTTACTAAAGATACGGTTGAGGCTGGTTGTGAGTTTTTAACGACATTAAACGCTCCGTTCGTTTTAAAAGCTGATGGTTTAGCGGCCGGAAAAGGAGTTTTAATTTTAAATGACTTAACCGAAGCTCAAAATGAATTACGCAATATGTTGGTTGATGCTAAATTTGGTGACGCATCTTCTAAAGTTGTGATCGAAGAGTTTTTGGATGGAATTGAACTTTCGTGTTTTGTATTAACCGATGGAAAATCGTACAAAATTCTTCCTACAGCTAAAGATTATAAACGTATTGGCGAAGGAGATACAGGATTAAACACTGGTGGTATGGGCGCGGTTTCTCCCGTTCCGTTTGCAACGCCAGAATTCTTAAATAAAATTGAAGAACGTATTGTAAAACCTACAATTAAAGGCTTACAAAACGATAATATTGAATACAAAGGTTTTGTTTTTATTGGATTGATTAAAGTTGGTGACGATCCGTTTGTGATTGAATACAACGTTCGAATGGGCGATCCAGAAACCGAAGTGGTAATGCCTCGTTTAAAATCGGATTTGGTCGAAATTTTTAATGCCATTGCAACTAAAACTTTAGACACTATTACTTTAGATATTGATGAGCGTGCAGCAACTACTATTATGGTTGTTTCTGGCGGATATCCTGAGGATTATGCCAAAGGAAAAGTGATTACAGGTGTTGATTTAATTACAGAATCAATTCCGTTTCATGCAGGAACAACGTTACAAGATGGTGAGGTTGTTACAAGTGGTGGTCGTGTAATTGCTGTTACATCCTACGGCGAAACGTATCAAGAAGCAATTCAAAAATCATACAAATCCATCGAAAATATTAAGTTCGAAAGCATGTATTTTAGAAAAGATATTGGTTTTGATTTATAAAACATAATTAAAGAGCGATTTCAAACACGAAATCGCTCTTTTTCTTATATCTAGATCTCGCTTTTAAAATATTTATCAACTCGCTCGATTTTAATTTTCTTCAGGCATTATATTTCTTTGTAAATTTGTAACCTACAATATAAGTTATGATAGAAGATAAAAATCAACATAGAACACAACTGTCTCAAGTAGGAGAAATTAGTTTAATCGAGCATTTAACTAAAAATTTTGGAATCGAAAATCCATCAACTATAAAAGGTATTGGTGATGATGCAGCCGTTTTAGATTTTAAAAATTTAAAGACGGTACTATCTACTGATATGATGGTTGAGGGCGTGCATTTTGATTTGGCTTTTATGCCTTTAAAACATTTAGGATACAAAGCGGTGGTTAATGCACTTTCTGATATTGCTGCAATGAACGCTACACCAACTCAAATTTTAATCTCGGTAGCCGTTTCAAACCGTTTTCCTGTTGAGGCGTTAGATGAATTATTTGATGGATTTACTACTGCGGCAAATTTTTATAAAGTTGATGTAGTAGGTGGTGATACAACCTCTTCTAACAAAGGATTAATCCTTTCTATTACCGCTATTGGAACAGCTAATGAAGAAGATATCACTTATCGAGTTGGTGCCGCATTAAACGATTTAATTGTTGTAACTGGTGATATTGGTGCCGCATACATGGGATTACAAGTGTTAGAACGCGAAAAGCAAGTGTTTTTAGTTAACCCTAATAACCAACCCGATTTAGAACCGTATTCGTATTTGGTAGAGCGACAGTTAAAACCAGAAGCGCGTACTGATATTAAAGAATTACTTGAGAAAATGGACGTGAAACCAACAAGTATGATTGATATTACTGATGGTTTAGCAAGCGAGGTGATGCATTTGTGTAAACAATCGGGAACGGGATGTAATATTTATGAAGATAAATTACCTTTAGATCCGCAATTAATTAATGTTTGCGAAGAGTTTAATATCAACTCTACAACTGTAGCTTTAAACGGAGGTGAAGATTATGAAATTTTATTTACTGTTAAGATGGAAGATTTTGATAAGGTAAAACACAATCCACACCTTTCGATTATTGGTCATATGACAGATGCTAATTCTGGAACCAACTTAGTTACTCGAGGAAATAATTTAATTTCCTTAAAAGCACGTGGTTGGGAAGCCGAAACTAATGATGAAGATTCACAAGTTGTATTATAAAAAATCAAAAAGTGCCTGAATATTTTCAGGCACTTTTGTTTAATATTGAACAAAAATATTTCAATATTGCTTTTTGGGGAAAAAGGGGGAGTTTAAGTCTTTTTTTGTTGATAAAAACTTTAGAAATACTTTATAAAAACTAACAATAACTAAACCTCAATGTTTGTAAACAGGTGTAAATTTATAAACTATAAAGTAGAGCAACGTTACGATTTTAAAAATTAACGATAAAAATACCTTGTAGGTGGTATATTTATAACTTTTCGCCGTAGGCTAAATCTCCAGCATCGCCTAATCCTGGCACAATATAATTGTTTTCATTTAGCCCTTCATCTAAGGTTGCAATCCATAAATGGCAGTAATCTGGTAAATTTTCTTGTAGATATTTTACACCTTCTGGTGCTGCAATCACCACACAAATATGAATTTCCTTCGGAGTTTCTTCGGTCATTAATTTATTAAAAACAGCAACTAACGAATGGCCTGTAGCTAACATTGGGTCTAATAAAAGTAAATGTTTTCCTTCAAATGATGGAGCAGCTTGGTATTCTACTTTAATTTCTGCAATTTCTCCTTTTGGTGCATGAATTCTAGAAGCAGATACAAAACCGTTTTCAGCATCATCAAAAAAGTTCATAAAACCCGTATGCAAAGCCAATCCAGCACGTAAAATAGAACATAAAACAACATTATCCTCAATCACCGTAGTTTTTTTAACTCCAAGTGGCGTTTTTACTTCAACATCTTTATAAGGTAAGGTTTTGCTAAGTTCGTATGCCATAATCTCGCCAATGCGTTCAATGTTTTTTCTAAATCGCATGGAATCTTTTTGAATGTTGACATCGCGTAGTTGTGCTAAAAAGTGATTTAAGATGCTGTTTTGTTCTGAAATATAATGTATGTTCATGATGCTGATTTTTTTTAGTGTGATAAAATTATAAAAACTATCTTTGTAAATAAAATTTTAAGACATGTTTGCAGAATTTGCTTTTCCAATATTTGAAAGAAGTATTGCTGATTACCACAAATACGACAATGTAAATCAACCAATTGAAAATCCTTTCGAGAAAGGTTCAATCGAACATTTATTATATGCAAAAAACTGGGTAGATACAGTACAATGGCATTATGAAGATATTATTCGTGATCCACAAATTGATCCTGTAGCAGCTTTAGAATTAAAACGTAAAATTGATGCATCTAACCAAGTTCGAACAGATATGGTAGAGTATATTGATAGTTATTTTTTACAAAAATACAACGATGTAGTAGTTAAATCTGATGCTAAAATTAATACAGAATCTCCAGCTTGGGCTATTGATAGACTATCTATTTTAGCATTAAAAATTTATCATATGCGTGAAGAAGCTACTCGTGAAACAGCAAGCGAAGAGCACCGTGCTAAATGTCAAGCTAAATTAGACGTGTTATTAGATCAACAAAACGATATGTTTGTATCAATTAGCCAATTAATTACTGATATTGAAAATGGAGATAAATACATGAAAGTGTACAAACAAATGAAAATGTACAACGATGATGATTTAAATCCAGTTTTATACCAAAACAAAAAATAATTTATTTTAGACTATGTCTAAACCCAAACATATTTTAGTTATAAGGCTTTCGGCTATGGGGGATGTCGCCATGACAGTTCCTGTACTGAAAGCTTTTTCTTTGCAGCATCCAGAAGTTAAAATTACGGTAGCTTCTCGTCCATTTTTTAAACCTTTTTTTCGTGATATACAAAATCTTAATTTTTTTGAGGTTGATGTAAACAAACGTCATAAAGGATTAAAGGGCTTGTATCAATTTTATAAAGATACAAAAGCACTTGGTGTTACTGAAGTTGCCGACTTTCACAATGTTTTACGTTCACAAGTTGTACGTACTTTTTATAAAATGTCAGGATATAAAGTTGCTGCTACAGATAAAGGAAGAAAAGATAAAAAGGAGTTAACTAAATTAGCACCTAAAACCATACAACCGGTAAAAACCATGTTTAATAGACATGTGGATACCTTACAAAAGTTAGGTTATCTGGTTAATTTATCAAATCCTGTTTTTGCACCAAAAGCTACATTATCGCAAAAATTGGTTGAATTAACTGGCGAAAAAGATATGAAATGGATTGGAATTGCACCTTTTGCACAATATCAAACCAAAGTATATCCAAAGCAATTAATGCAACAAGTTATTGATGAGTT